>CAYIOH010000212.1:0-7053 GCA_964364975.1 uncultured Bifidobacteriaceae bacterium | reverse complement strand
CCGTTTTTTTTGCTTCAAGGGCCGTTGGGTGTCGCTCGCACGGATTCCGGGCCGGTGGTGAATCGGTCAATTCAAGTGACCTAACGCTCAGATAGGCTACAAACATCCCACCCTCCTCCGCCGCCGTTATCCTCCCGCAGAATGTCCCCAAGAAAAAAGCCGCCCTGGCGGACGGCTTTCGTGAATCCCGGATTCCTCAGGCGGCTGGCGGAGCGGCCTTGCGTTTGGTCTTGGCCACAGTTTTTTTCCGTTTGAGATAAGCCAGACGGCGTTTGCGTTTGATGACTTTGTTGTATTGTCTGCCCATAAGAGTCTTTACATCGCTTCGTTGTTTCGATTCTGTGTGCGTCACTATGGTTATTCGGCCCACGCGATTCAACATCTATTTGCTGTGCCTGGCCCTTCTCGCGCCCGCCGCCGGCTGCCGCAGCCCCGAAAGCCGGCGCGAAAAACAACTCGCCACATTCCGCGTCCACCTGGAAGTGAACCCCGACGGCACCGGCCGGAGCGAACCCGTCCCCATCTACCGCGCGCATCCCACACTGGTCAACGTGGATAAAGGGCCGTTTCTCACGGAAGGCGACGTCGCCGAAGCCGGGGTCATCATGGACACGCTGGGCGGCTTTTCGTTGCAAATTCAATTGGGCGCGCGAGGGACCTTGCTGGTGGAGCAAAACACCGCGGTGAATCCCGCCAAACGTTTCGCCATTTTCAGCGAGTTCGGCTAAAAACTCGCCGAACACCGCTGGTTGGGCGCACCCATCATCGCTCGACGAATTCCCAACGGGGTTCTGGCCTTCACGCCTGACGCCACGCGCGAGGAAGCCGAACAAATTGCCCGCGGTTTGAATAATGTGGCCATCCAGAATGGCAATCAGACCAAACCAAAAAAATCCAAGGCCAAGGGTAGATGATTTACCGTCTCGATTCGTTTTGGACGATCCTCCGTACCGGGCTGATGAGTCTCAAGGTAGGGCGCGTCACTCCGTGCGCGCCGTTTGAAACATGTGCCCGGCCCGGCGGCGCGCAGGGAGCGGCGCGCCCTGCCACGGCTGCCGGCTCTTTGGCGCGAATTACGGTGTTGATCGCAACGTGGGTTCTCGTGCTTTCGTCTGTCCGGCAGGTTCCGGCGCAAACCTTCCAGCTCCCGACCGCCAACCGGGCGCTGTTTGAAAAAGAGGGTGAAGGAAGGTTTTTTGTCGGCACGACCGGCAAGCCGTGGACGAGCGGTTGTTTCGGCTGTGTGCGCACCGAAGGCGCGCAGATGCACGAGGGCCTCGATATCCGGTGCCTGCAACGCGACAAACGCGGCGAACCCACCGACCCGGTGATGGCCACCGCCGACGGCACGGTCGCCTACCTCAACACCCGGCCTTCGCTCTCGAACTTTGGCAACTACATCGTGCTGCGTCATTCAATCGGCGGCGTGGAAATTTATTCCAGCTACGCGCACCTGCGCGAAATCCGCCCCGACCTTAAAGTCGGACAAACCGTGAAAGCCGGCGAAGCCATCGCCACGATGGGCCGCACCGCAAACACCCACGAAGGCATTTCCAAAGACCGCGCCCACGTTCACTTTGAACTGAACCTGTTCGTCAACGACCGCTTCCCGGCCTGGTACAAAAAAACCTTTCCCGGACAGCGCAATGACCACGGGGTTTGGAACGGCCAGAATCTGGTTGGCCTCGACCCTCGGCCCATCTTGCTGGAGCAGCACATAGCCGGCGCGAAATTTGACTTGTTGCGTTTCATCCAAGGCCAGACCGAGCTTTGCCGCGTGGTTGTGCGCGCCACGGATTTCCCGTGGCTTAAACGTTACCCCGGCTTGGTGCGTTTGAACCCGAGGGCGGTGAAGGAAGGGATTGCCGGATACGAAGTGGCGCTCAATTTCAACGCGATGGCCTTCGAGTTGATTCCCCGTGCCGCTTCCGAAATCAAGGGCAAGACTAAATTCCAGCTCATCTCCGTCAACGAAGCCGAATACCACAAGAACCCTTGTCGGCGACTGGTAACCCAGCGCGGCGGGCGGTGGGAATTGACCAGCCACGGACTGAATGCCGTGGAATTGCTTACGTATTGAGGACGCGCACACTGTGGGCGCTGAGGCCGTTTGGATTGGATTGTGCGCTGGAAGCTCCCATGAGAAGATCAGGTGTTTGATTTGGTCCCCCGTTTTTCTCATCTGTACCGTGCAATCTATGGTGGCGCTTGGCCATCGCTGGATTATTGTATTGCTGACAATCAGCAAATTGACGCGGAATGAACCAACCCTCGGCGATCCATCAATCTGGTTCGGACTTACTTCGCGCACGGAACCGCCTGCCGCGCAATGCAGGTTTCACCCTCATCGAGTTGCTGGTCGTCATCGCGATCATCAGCATCCTTGCAGCGATGTTGCTGCCCGTGATCGAGAAGGGTAAACAACACGCCTACCGGATTTACTGCATGAACAGCCACCGGCAGCTGTGCCTCGCGTGGCGGATGTATTCTGATGACAACAACGACATACTCCTGTTCGCCAGCGAATCGGGCGATCGGGACAAACTTTGGACAAAGAATTACGCCTGGATCACCGGCACGTTTGATCCGCGTGATCCTGACCGCGATGATTGGGATCCCAACCTGACCATCAAGAAAAGTCCCATGTGGCCCTATTGTGGAAATAATCTCAGCGTCTGGAAGTGTCCATCCGACCATTCATACGTAACCGATGGCAATGAGCAGCATCCGCGGGTACGCAGCATGTCAATGAACGTCTATCTCGGTGGTTGGGGCGGCACGTACGGCAACTGGGATTATTATCTCGGGTCCGTCTATAGCGATTTCAAGATTTACAAGAAACAATCCGACCTGGCCGATCCCGGCCCGTCAAAGCTATTCGTCTTCCTCGACATGCGCGAGGACAGTATTGACATGGGTAACTTCTCCACCTGCATGGCAGGCTGGCCCGACCAACCCAATCAGTTCGGCTTTTTCGATCTGCCCGGCTCGTATCATCACCTGGCTTGCGGCTTCTCATTCGCAGATGGTCATTCTGAAATTCACCGTTGGCGCGACCCGCGGACGATGCCGCCTCTCGTCAAGAACGGTACCGTCAACGACTCGTTCGCTTCACCCAACAATCAGGACATTGCCTGGCTGCAAGACCACGCCACGCGCAAATGGTAATCCATCTTGTTACAATTGTGTCCTTGCGCTATGGCTCGCCATTTGTAATCTCTCCGGCGTTTCAACAATGAACTATCACATTTCGCAACGGGCCGCATCGCTCTCGCCCTCACTCACGCTCGCCATTGACTCGAAGGCCAAACAGATGAAGGTGGAAGGTCTGGATGTCGTCGGCTTCGGCGCCGGCGAACCGGACTTTGACACGCCGCAACACATTAAGGACGCTTGCGCAAAAGCGCTCGCCGACGGTTTCACCAAATACACACCCGCCGCCGGCATCCCGGAATTGCGCCAGGCCATCGCCGACAAATTCAAACGCGAGAACGGCCTGAGCTACAAACCCTCGCAAATCATCGTCTCCTGTGGCGGCAAACATTCGTGCTACAACGTCATCCTCGCCACCTGTCAGGAAGGCGACGAAGTCATCATCCCTGCGCCGTATTGGTTGAGTTACCCCGAAATGGTCAAACTCGCCGGTGCCAAGCCTGTCATCATCGAGACGACGGACAAGACGGAATTCAAACTCACGCCCGCGCAACTCCGCGCCGCCATCACGCCGCGCACCCGGCTGCTCGTGCTGAATTCGCCGAGCAACCCCACCGGGAGCGTCTATACGCCAGTAGAAATCAAAGCCATCGGCGACATCTGCGTCGAGAAGGGCGTGCTCATCATGAGCGATGAAATTTACGAGCACCTGCTTTACGACGGCGCGGTTCACAAGAGTGTCGCGAGTTTTTCGCCGGCGCATTGCGAGCATACCATCGTTGTGCATGGATTCGCCAAGGCGTGGAGCATGACCGGTTGGCGGCTCGGCTTCCTGGCTGCGCCCGAACCGATTGCCAAGGCCATTGACGCCATCCAAAGTCACAGCACGAGCAATCCCACCAGCTTCGCGCAAAAGGGCGCGGTTGTTGCGCTGACCGGGCCGCAGGACCATTTGCCCAAGTGGCTCGCGGAGTTTGCCAAACGCCGCATGTATGCGTGGCAAAAGCTGAACAACATCCCCGGCATCTCGTGCGTGAACGCCAAGGGCGCGTTTTATCTTTTCCCGAACATCGCGAAGACAGGGCTCAAGTCCACGGAGTTCTGTGCGAAGTTGTTGGAACAGGAAAAAGTTGCCGCCGTACCCGGCATCGCCTTCGGCGCGGACGACTACATCCGCCTCAGCTACGCCACGAGCATGGCGAACATCGAAAAGGGGCTGGAGCGGATCGAGAAGTTTTGCGCGAGCTTGAAGTAATGAGTGGACCGCCGGTTTTTGAGCCCATGGTCAACGCCTAGCCAAGCTGCATCCCCGGCGCAATCTCGGCGTCATGGGAGTTGGATTCTCCTTTCAAGAACTTGCGCTCCGCCAGTATTCCAATCATCGCCGCATTGTCGGTGCATAGCGTTCGTTCCGCGAGCCGCAGGGTAAACCCCTCGCGCACACACGCGGCGGCCAGAGCACTGCGCAACGCACGGTTACAAGTCACGCCGCCGGAGGCGGTCACGTAGCGCACACGCAACCGCCGCGCGGCACGGATGGTTTTTGCCACGAGCACTTCGACGATGGCGGCCTGCACGCTCGCGCAGAGGTCGCGGATTTTTCGCGTGTCATCCAACACGCCTGCGTTATCACGCAGAAAGTAACGCACGGACGTTTTCAAACCGCTGAAACTGAAGTCGTCGTTCGCGTCGTGCAGCATCGGGCGCGGAAAATCGTACGCCTTCGGATTCCCCTGCTCTGCCAGCCGGTCAATCTCCGCGCCGGCGGGATACGCGAGGCCCATCAACTTGCCAGTCTTGTCGAAACATTCGCCCGCGGCGTCGTCCACAGTCGAGCCAAGCACGCGGTGGTTTAACTCCGTTGTCACGTGGACCAGCAGCGTGTGACCACCGCTTACGATGAGTGAAACGTTGGGTTGGAATTTTTCAAAATCCGCTTTCGGCGGGTGGCCGGAAATCCACGGCGAGTAAAGATGGGCTTCGTGATGGTGAATTCCGATGAATGGTCTGCGCAAGGCGAAGGCGAGCGCCTGCGCGGCTTTGACTCCGACCATCAACGCACTCGGCAACCCTGGGCCTTGCGTTGCCGCCACGGCATCGAGTTGTCCGACCACGACGGCCGCTTCGCGCAACGCCGTCCGCGTAACGGGAATCAAATTCCGCAAATGTTCGCGCGCGGCCAGTTCCGGGACGACGCCGCCATACTCGGCGTGCAGCGCCACCTGCGAAGAAACAACGTTGGACAACACTTCGCCCGCGCGCACAACCGCGGCGCTGGTTTCGTCGCACGAGGTTTCAAAGGCCAAAAGCAACATGGTCGTTAGAACGTTGAACCGTTGAATCGTTAAAACGTGACGGGCACCGCACGAACACTCCCGTTGCAACGTTCCAACGTCCTAACGCTTCAACGCTTCATCGCCTCTCGCCGCCATCTTTCCGGTTTTTGCGATGAGGCGGTCGTCGGCAGGCAGGCGCGCAGTAAAGAGGTTGATCCCCTTCAGCAAATCCATGGCGCGGTCAAATTGCGGATCGCGCAATTTTGCGATGGCTTCCCGGTCCTTCTCATCGAGGGACTCAAGCCCGCCCGGCGCGCGTTTGAGCTGCACGGCGTTGTCCTCCTCGTCGCTCATCGGAACTTCAATGTCGGGCGTGATGCCGTGCTCATGAATGACTTTATGACTGGGCGTGTAATACTTGGCGGTCGTCAAACGCAGCGCGGCGCCATTTTGCAGCGGCACGATGCTCTGCACCGAGCCTTTGCCGAAGGTCTTTTCACCGAGCACCACGGCCCGCTTCAAATCCTGCAGACAGCCGGAAACAATTTCCGCCGCGCTCGCGCTGCCCAGGTTCACCAACACCACCATCGGCGTATGTTTCAACTCGTCGCCGTGGCCGCGCGCAGGAAATTTTTGGATCGAATTGCGGCCCTCGGTCGTGACGATCAGCTCGCCCCGTGGCAGAAATTTCTCGCATACATCCACTGCCTGGTCGAGCAACCCGCCCGGATTCCAGCGCAAATCCAGAATCAGCGCCTGCATGCCCTGCGCCTTGAGTTTCTTCAGCGCCGCACCAAGCTCGTCGCTGGTTTTCTCGCCAAACTGCGCGATGCGTACATAGCCGATTTTGCTTTCGCCAAGCGGAAATTCCTTCTTCCCGTTGATATCCTTGACCATGTCCATGTTGATGACGGCGCGGGTGAGCTTGAAATCTTTCACGATCCCCGAGGAGGGACGTTGGATCGTGATCGTGACTTCCGTGCCCGGTTCGCCGCGCAAGTGTTTCACGGCCTCGGGCAAACCCATGCGCTCGGTGCTCTTGCCATCAATTTTCACGATGCGGTCGCCCGACATGATGCCCGCCCGGGAGCCGGGCGTGTCCTCCATCGGCGCGACGACCGTGACGAGGTTATCCTTGATGGAAACCACGATCCCCAACCCGCCGAACTGACCTTGCGTGTCGTTTTGCAGTTCCTTGTATTGGTCCGGTTCGAGAAATTCGCTGTGCGGGTCCAGCGTATTGATCATGCCCTTGAGCGCGTTATGGACCAATTCCTCATAAGTCAGCTTCTGGCCGTCCACGTAGTCCTTGCGGACTTTTTCCATCACCACGGAGAAGAGTTCCAGGTTCGGGTAAGGTGAATCCTTCTCAGCCGCCTCGGCAGAGTTGAGATAAAGCCGCGCGCCGACGGCCAGATTCACCGCCAGCACAATCACCACCAATCCATAAATCAAACGTCGCTTCATGCCGGCACGATACGGGGTGAACGCGCAGTTGGCAAGATGTCGTCCGTCATCGGGTGCGATTGGAACTGGCGGTCAGGGAGCTTCTCCCTCTCCTCCACGCGAGTGGAGGAGAGGGCCGGGGAGAGGA
The DNA here is from genome assembly GCA_964364975.1 of uncultured Bifidobacteriaceae bacterium. Taxonomy (GTDB): domain Bacteria; phylum Verrucomicrobiota; class Verrucomicrobiia; order Limisphaerales; family JADLHS01; genus JALOTT01. The sequence continues at coordinate 30 of CAYIOH010000212.1, read as the reverse complement.
GGAACGTTTCTTTTGGATTACCCCTCTCCT
>CAYIOH010000211.1:5300-7070 GCA_964364975.1 uncultured Bifidobacteriaceae bacterium | reverse complement strand
TTGAATTGTAACCAATTACTGTTGTGGAACTTATAGCCGGCCACTTGTGAGATTGACTACAACTGTTCCGTATCCGCTCGAGCCGTCGCCAGTGATGCCGTTTGCGTCGTGCGTTACTCCACCAGTGAACGAAATGGCGTAGGTGGCTGGATTGATGAGATTGAGCGAGTGGGCTGTTGCGGTACCTCCTACAAACGGAAACAGCGCGATGAATTTCGTCCACAGGTTGTCTCGTTTCAAGGACTTCACGAAGTAATCCAAGGCAGCTATCTGGAGGCCGTCCGAAATGCTGGCTGCGCTCACAAATGCGGTTGCGTCGGCATCATAAGCAAACGAATGGTCATCTCCGGTGGCGTATCGGGCAATGATGTTTGTTTCACCATCACCCCACGATTCAAGCGTCAGGCGCAAGACCTTGTTGGCGGCAAGTGTGGTCGGGAGAGAGCCTGAGCCGGATTCAGACACAACACTCCAGCCCGAGGGCCATGAAAGAGTCCTGGCTGTAGCGCCGGATAAGAAGCGGAATACGCGAGACTCAAAGTTGGTGTTACCGCCTGCGCCGTATCCGTTGTTGTTGGTGGAAGTCACAGAAATGGTGTCTGTGCTGTAGAGTTCTATGGTCTGAGCAACTGCGCTGTCAAAATCGAGGGCCACCTCGGCCTGGGCGGTGTAAAAGGGGATTTGCTGCTGTATCAACTTCCCTCGAAGCCGCCAGCCGTTGACCATCATCCTTCCCACCTCGACCGTGTCTTCGGGATAAACCCTTCCGAGCGTTGGCCAATCGGTGTCGGCGGTTGGCATACGGGCTTGGAAGGCGAGTTCGCCCAAATACCTTCCGCCGTGGCTTATGACAGGGGTTCTTTCCAACGGAGCCGCGATTCCTTGAATCGCTGGCATACAGCTAAGCCCGTCATGCCCAACCTTCGACCAGAACACCAACGGGAGCGAGTAGCCGAGGTCGCCGGAGTTCGTGAATGACTTGTGGTTGTAATTGACGACGATGCGTGGGTTTCCGTCCTCATTTCCGAGCACCAACTCACACAATCCGTGGTAGGTTCCGACTCCGAAATTAGGCTCTAACCGGATGCTTCCATGCGACATAAAGTGCATGTAGGGAAACGAGGGGCCGGCCAGTGTCCCGAAATGATCCCACATGCGGATCGTTCCTACGCAGGGCGACGCGCCGTCGATTGTAGGATTCAATTGCGTCCCCTTCCACCCATTGGGATAGAATTCAATGCCGGGCCTCCAGTTTATGTTCGTCCCCTCGCCGCCGCCCCAAAGCATTGAAGACAGCCCGATGCTTCCATTCCCAAGGACTAGCGCAGCGTTGGTTCTGATGTTCGAGGGTGTTCTGAGTTGCAGGCTGGTTCCGTAAAGCGTTGGCATTGTGTAATTGCCAGCGGCGAGTCCGGCGGCGAAGCCGTTGGTTGCAGCCGAAATCTCCCCACTGAGCGCACTCGCCAGATCGTCGAATCCGCTGGGCGTCACTGGCTGCCACACGCCATTGCCCGCATATTGAAATTGTGCCGAGGAGCCTTGAACGCCATTAAACACGCCTCCCGCCGCCGAGGTGAAGATCTGGCCGCCATTGACCGCTGCGACCAGCCGGCTGCCGTCCGCCGATGACGCGATGGAATACCAATTTCGATTGCTCTCCCGCGCCGTCCAGTTCGTTCCGTTGTCCGTTGAGGTGAAGATCTGGCCGCCATTGACCGCTGCGACCAGCCGGCTGCCGTCCGCCGATGACGCGATGGAATACCAATTTCG
>CAYIOH010000211.1:0-5200 GCA_964364975.1 uncultured Bifidobacteriaceae bacterium | reverse complement strand
CCGCTGCGACCAGCCGGCTGCCGTCCGCCGATGACGCGATGGAATACCAATTTCGGTCGCTCTCCCGCGCCGTCCACGTCACCCCAGCTGGTGTGATGGTGACCTGCCAACCACCGGCGCCAACGCCATTGACCTGCACCACATCGCCCACATTGGCACTGCTAGGCAGAGTTAGCGTCACCGGCGAGCCATTGGTCAGGTTGTAGAGGGTATTTGCCTGCGCCGCCACGCTCGTCCCCGCGACGGTCTGCGGGACAAGCGCCCCTGGCACATTGGTCAGCCCCGCGCCATCGCCGGTGAAGGTGCCGGAGAGATTCACGCCGCTCGAGCCGTTGGTCACCACCGCTGCGGGCAGTTGCGCAAACGAAATGGTGCCGGTGAGGTTCGCGGCGGACACCGAGTTGGCGCTGCCAGCGGTCGTCGCCGTCGCGGCGCTCCCCGCCGTGGCCGAGTAAACCGCATACGGTGTGGGCGTAACGGCTTGCCGGGGCGCGAGCGTGGTGAAGAGGTTTGCACCATTGGTGCTGACGGCGATCTCCAGCCAGCGGTTCGCGCCGGGGAAATTCGCGCCGAAATCCAACGTCACGGTGAACAGCCCGTTGCTGACGGCCGTGGCGGCGTTGGTGATGGTGCCGCCTTGAAGCGCGCCGCCGCTGGCGGTGTCATACAGGGCGAAGGTGAGGTCGTAACTGCCGTTGGCGGGGACGCCGTCGGCATCCAGCCGCCCCTGATACGTGAACGCCGTGCCTTGAGCCCGGGCGGTGGTGATGGTGGTGAATGCCGCCAATGCGGCGAGCATCAATGCGGCAAGTAATTTATTCTTCATAGCTCTGAGTTTTACGCGTGTTTATTTTTACAATTCTTCCAACAGTTGGTTTAGGGCGAGCGGGCGCGGTAGAAGCGCCGGTCAATCGTGCCGCCGCCGTCGGCGATCTTATACCAGTCAAATATACCAGTCAATCGAGTAGCGCTAGGCGGCAGTGGGTTTTACCGTGTCAGCGTTCAGTAAGGTCTTGCTTCTAAACCGCGGAGCGTCAAAAAAGCAATTTCCTATCAGTTTGAACAAAATCAAAATTGGCGGCCAACGACTCACCGCTTGACCTGGCCATACCCGGCAGGGGAAGTTTCACCAAGTCGTTTATGGATTTTATCGCCACCATCCAACGCCATCGCGCCTTTTTCCAAACCGGCGCGACGCGGCGGGTGGAATTCCGTTGCAAGCAACTCCAAACACTTTCTGCCGGCCTGGAACGGAATGAATCCGCCCTGCTTGCCGCGCTCAAAGCCGATCTGGGCAAGTCGCCGTTTCAAGCCTGCTTGACCGAGCTTGGCCTGGTGCAGGCGGAAATCCGCCATGCGCTGCGGAACCTCCGCAAGTGGGCTGCGCCATCGCGCCGTTCCACGCCTTGGCTCTTATGGCCCTCGCGCGGCTGGGTCCAGCCGGAGCCGTTTGGCGTGGCGCTCATCATCGGCCCGTGGAATTACCCCGCGCAACTGCTGCTCACGCCGCTGGCGAGCGCCATCGCGGCGGGGAATTGCATCGTGTTGAAACCGTCCGAACTCGCCCCGCGCACGGCGGAGGCCATCACGGCACTCGTGCGGGAAAACTTTGCGGAGGAATTCATCTCCGTTGCGAACGGCGGAGCGGAAGTGGCCGAGGCGCTGTTGCGCGAACGGTTCGATAAAATCTTTTTCACCGGCAGTACGCGTGTTGGGCGCGCGGTGATGGCGGCTGCCGCGCGACATCTCACGCCGGTGACACTTGAGTTGGGCGGCAAGTGCCCTGCCATCGTCTGCGCCGACGCGCCCATGGAACTGGCTGCGCGGCGAATCGCTTGGGGTAAATTCATGAATGCCGGGCAGACGTGCGTCGCGCCGGACTTTGTGCTGGTGCAGCGCGGCGTGCGCGAGGCATTCGTAACCGCGCTGAAGAAGGTGATCCAGGAATTTTATGGCGACAATCCGGTTCAATGCGAGGATTACGGACGCATCGTCAACACCCGTCATTTCGAGCGTTTGCTGAACTACCTTGGCGATGGAAAGGTTGTTCACGGTGGCGCGCGTGACGCGAAAGATTTGTTTCTTGCGCCGACGATTCTGGTGGAGGTGTCGCCAGCGGCATCGGTGATGCAGGAGGAGATTTTCGGACCGATTCTTCCTGTGCTCGAATTCGACAAACTCGACGATGCGCTCGCCATGCTGCGCGAGCGGCCCACGCCGCTGGCGTTCTATCTTTTCACAAGCGACCGGGCGACGCAGACGCGCGTGCTGGCGGAAACACGGTCAGGCGGTGTGTGCGTTAACGATGTGGTCTCACACATAGTCGGCACGGGGCTGCCGTTCGGTGGATTGGGCGAAAGCGGGATGGGTGCGTATCACGGGCGGGCGGGCTTTGACGCGTTCACGCATCAACGCGCGGTGTTGCGGCGGGCGACCTGGCTTGACATGCCGTTCCGTTACCCGCCGCCGAAACTGTCCGTGGCCGGGTTGAAACGCGCCTACCGCTTCTTGATGGGAGATTGAACTTGCTGTTGTTGCGCGGTTCGTCTGGGAAAGACGAACGTTGGGGCGTGTCATCATCGCTGCGCAGGACCCAGAGGGTTGGCCACGACCATGTGGTTGGCGCAAGCGGAAGCGCCGTGAACGATTGGAATTATTCAGGATGCCGACGCTCCGCGACTGCCGGGCGTCCTCGAACCTCGCGGAGCGTTTGGACTGCGGCGCGTTCAACACCGCTTTTCCCCGCCAACCCCAAGTCGCGGCGTGTCACCGCAGTCCAAGTTTATCTCACCATCTCGAACGCAAACCCCTTCAAGTACTCCGTCTCCGGAATCATCGGGATGATCGGGTGATCGGGCGCTTGCGTGTAGGTGGCTACGCGTCGCAGGACGCGGCGGCAATCGAACGCGGCGGACAGAATCACGTCCTGAAACGTGCGCGCGTCCACGTGATGCGAGCAGCAAAACGTCGCCAGCGTTCCCCCCGGCTTGAGCAGCTTGAGCGCACGCAGGTGGATTTCCTTGTAACCGCGCAGCGCATCCGGCACGGACGCGCGGTTGCGCGTGAATGACGGCGGGTCGAGCACGATGAGGTCGAAGCGGGGAATCACTTTCTCGTGCGGGTTGACGACAGTTTTGGCCTTGAGCCAGTCGAACACGTTCACAGCTTCGGCGGAAACTTTATCGTTAAGTCCGTTCGCGTCGGCATTGCGCAGCGAGGCAGCGATGGCGTCCGCGCTTTGATCCAGCAGGTGGACGTGCGCCGCGCCCGCGCGGGCCACGTGCAACCCGAACCCACCGAGAAAGCTGAAGCAATCCAACACTTGCGCGTCCTTCGCAAACTGCGCCACAGCCTGATAATTCACCTGTTGATCCAGATACAACCCTGTCTTGTGGCCGCCGATCAGGTTGGTTTCGAACTTCAGTCCATTCAAGTTGATCGAGATTGGCCCGGCGAATTCGCCTGCAAGAATTCCATTAGCCTCTTCCAACCCTTCAAATCTTCGCGATGCCACGTCGCTACGTTCGAGGATGGCGCGGGGCGCAAAAATCTTCTGGAGCGCGGCGATGATTTTGTCCTTCCGCTTTTCCATGCCGAGCGCGGAGATTTGCAGCACGAGAACGTCTTCGTATTTGTCCACAATGAGGCCGCTGAGGAAATCACTCTCGGCATTGACGACCCGAAACGACGTGGCGTTAGGCAAATGACGTTGCCGCACGGCGAGCGCGGCGCGGATGCGTTGCTCAAAAAAGTTTTCGTCCATGTCCACGCGCTCGGCCGAGACGACGCGGACGTTGATCTTCGATTTCGAGTTGAAGAAGCCAACGCCCAGCAGACGTTGGCGGTGGTCTTTGACTTGCACCAATTCGCCGTCGCCGGCTTGCGCGGTCAGTCGCAGAATCGAGGTGTGATAAACCCAAGGATGTCCGGCCACGATACGGTCAGCTTCGCCCGGTTTTAGTAAGACAGTCGGCAATGAGTCCATAGTTAGTAAACAGTTTTGGAGTGCCGAACTCCGGTTCGGCTCGTTGGAGTCCAAGCTTTAGCTTGTTCCGGACACGCTAAAGCGTGAACTCCAACGCGCGCATGAAACCACAAACCGGCTGCCGAAGAAAGGAAATGTTTCGGCGCGTGACACTGGCCACGCCTGAGGCAAAGGCCTTGTCTCGATTTAGCTGACCACCGGCATTACTTCAACGTCTCGACCGCGATCCGGGTTACGTCGCTGACGCCGAGTTCGAGCAAGGCGGCATTGCGATATAATTCGAGGTTGGGTCTGACGTTGGGAGCGCGCGTGGCGCGACGTTGGCGGTCGAGGTCCTTGATGGAGAGCATGTCGAGCGCAACCGGATCGCGGCTGAAGCGAAGTTGATTCAACACGGTTGAGTAGTGCAGCAACCCGTGCTGGCCTCCCTCGTACTGGCAAATCAACGCATCCACGACGTTCAATACCACGCGGTCGCCGAGCACGGGCAGAGCGTAGATTTCCGGCACCGCGCCCGCCAGACGCGAGGGCTCGCTTTCGAACCGCATCGTGTTATCCACGCTGCCCATCGTCAGGCCGTAGAGATTGCCGGACACCCCGGCGGTGTTGTGATTGAGCAGGGGAGTGATGTTGATGATTTTGGTCATCTCGCGGGTGACGAGTTTCGAGACGTACGACTTGCGGCCGATGCCTTCACCGGTCCTGCCAAATTCGAGATCGCCCCAGATCAAACTGCCGATGAGCGGCGTTTCGTAAAAAATGGCCGGGTCGTAACCCGCCTGCGCGCTGCCGGCCACGCGAACGCCCAGTTGGTCGGCCAGGGCAAAAAAGCCAGCTTCACGCAAATCGTGCTCGGACTTGTCCCAAATGATGATGTGCTTTGGCGGCACGCCGGCGTTGATCAGGCCCAAAGCGATCGTGGTGGCCACGGTCGGGCGCGTGCCGCTGTTTTGGCCGGGCGCGGAAAAGACCTTCAGGCCCACGACGTCCTGGGTGGAAACGAGGCTGAGCCAGGCATCCCGCGGCGTGGCTTTGCGGGTCAGGCTGGTGAGGGCGCGGTCCACCATCACTTGGACGATTTCCGGTTGTGGGCAAAAGGCTTCGATTGCGTCACGGTTCTGAACGACGACCACGCGGGCCCGCGGAGCACTTCGAGCAGTCGTGAACGGGTCGGCGGCGCGTGCGGGTGCAAATGCGGCAAACGCGCACAACGCC
>CAYIOH010000210.1:0-7078 GCA_964364975.1 uncultured Bifidobacteriaceae bacterium | reverse complement strand
GTCGCGAGCATGGCAACTCCTCGCAGACCAACAGAGCCATGCGGGTTGGGTGGGTTGCTCGCTGCACGATCTCATCCAACCTTCGTTCTCGTTTCTGGTCGGCGTCGCGCTACCGTTTTCGATGGCGAACCGCCGTGCGCGCGGACAATCGTTTGGCCGGATGTCGCTGCATGCCTGGTGGCGGGCGCTGCTACTAATTCTCCTCGGCGTGTTTCTGCGTTCGACCCATGCCGGGCAGACCAACTGGACCTTCGAGGATACGCTGTCGCAAATCGGCCTCGGTTACGGCTTCCTGTTCCTGCTCGGTTTCCAACCGGTGCGCTGCCAATGGATCGCGCTCGGCGTGGTGTTGCTAGGCTACTTTGCGGCGTTCGCGCTGTATCCGCTGCCGCCCGCTGATTTTGACTACGCCAAAGTCGGCGTCACAACAGACTGGCTGCGGGAGCACGGACATACTGGTTTTGCTGCGCACTGGCAGAAGAACAGCAACTGCGCCTGGGCGTTCGACACATGGTGGATGAATCTTTTTCCGCGCGAAAAACCTTTCGTGGCCAACGGCGGCGGTTACTCCACGCTCAGTTTCATCCCTACGCTCGGCACGATGATCCTCGGCTTGATCGCCGGTGGTTTGCTGCGCAGCGACAAGACGCCCTCCGCCAAAGTGCGCTGGCTGGTGATCGCGGGCATCGCGGGCCTGGCCAGCGGTTGGCTGCTCGGTGCACTGGGCATTTGCCCGGTGGTGAAGCGCATCTGGACACCGAGTTGGGTGTTGTTCAGCGGCGGTTGGTGTTTTCTGCTGCTGGCAGGATTCTATGCGGTGATCGAGATGTGGCAGAAGAGAAGTTGGGCGTTCCCGTTGTTGGTCATCGGCACGAACTCGATTGCGGCTTACTGCATCGCGCATCTGTTCGACGACTTTATCTCCAGCAATCTCAAAACGCACCTGGGCCGAAACTTTTTCAATTTCGCCGGCGCGGCCTATGGGCCGTTCTTCCTCGGCTTGGCCGTCCTCTTGGGGTACTGGCTGATCCTGTTTTGGATGTATCGCCGCAAAATTTTTCTGCGGATTTGAGCCGAGGCCACATGTACCCGGCAACGCGCGTTCCCTTCCATTGCGCAATCCCAGCGATGACGTTTCCGCTGGTCGCCTCGCCGGGACTGTTTGCACAACCCCAGCCAACGCCCTCGCCGCGTTGCGTTTACTCGTATCTCCTCGAACCGCACTCAATTCACCACCCGCCTCCTTGACCCGCTTCGAGCAATGCCTGAATTCTCGATAAAATGAGTAACGGCCACCGCCACAAGCACGCCCCGGTCATTTCGCTGAACTTCGGCCGCTGCTTGACACCAATTCAACCCCAACCCCGCCTATTCGTGATAATTCGCGAAATTCGTGCTGGAGTGCTCAAGCTTTCGCAAAAACCCGCACACCCGGCTTGACCTTTGGCCGCAAATCCGCATCCTACGCACCCCGGCAGAACCCGCAGCGTCGCAGTCGCAGTCCCGCATCGGCAGGACAGCGTTTCCCGGTCGCATCAGTTGAGTGCGTCGGTTATTATGACGAGGTGAGGAAATCGGTGACATTTGATATGCAGCACATAAGAAACATCGCGATCATCGCGCACGTTGATCACGGCAAGACCACGCTCGTGGATTGCCTGCTCAAACAATCCGGCACCTTCCGCGCCAACCAGCACGAGTCCTCGGAAGAGCGGCTCATGGACTCGATGGACCTTGAAAAAGAAAAGGGCATCACCATCCGCGCCAAGAACGCCGCGTTCAAATACAAGAATTACCACATCAACATCGTGGACACGCCCGGCCACGCGGATTTCGGCGGCGAGGTCGAGCGCATCATGAACATGATTGACGGCGTTCTGCTCGTCGTGGACGCCGCCGATGGTCCGCAGGCGCAAACTCGCTTCGTGCTGCGCAAGGCGCTCGAAGCCGGCGCCAAACCCATCGTCGTCATCAACAAAATTGACCGCGACAACGTCAACCCGAAGAAAGTCCTCGACGAAGTCTTCGAGCTGTTCATGTCGCTCAACGCCACGGACGAGCAACTTGATTTTCCCTTCATCTATTGCTCGGCCAAAGGCGGCTACGCCAAGACGGAACTCGAACACGTCAGCGGTACGATGGAGCCGCTCTTCGACGCCATCGTGAAGCACATCCCGCCGCCGCGCGCCAAGGCGGGCGTTGGCTTCCAGGTGTTCGTCGCGAACCTAGATTACAGCGATTACCTCGGGCGTATCGCGTTCGGGAAAATTTACGAAGGCAAGGTCAAGCTCGGCGACGAAGCCATCTGCCGCCACGGCCACGGTCGGGTCACCAAGGGCAAGATCACCGCCATCTTCCACTTCGAAGGCATGAAGCGCATCGAGGTACAGGAAGCCCACGCCGGCGACATCGTCGGGCTGACCGGCTTCGAGGATGTTTTCATCGGCGAAACCATTTGCGATTCCGAAGCCCGCGCCGCGCTGCCGTACATCCCGATTGATCCGCCGACGATTCAGATGGAATTCGCCGTGAACGACGGCCCGCTCGCCGGCAAGGACGGCAAGCTCGTCACCGCGCGCCACATCTGGGAACGGCTCGTGAAGGAAACGCGCACGAACGTGGCGCTCAAGATCAAACAAACGAGCGACCCGAAAGTTTTTGCCGTCAGTGGACGCGGCGAAATGCAAATCGCCATCCTCGTCGAGCAGATGCGCCGTGAAGGCCACGAAGTCCTCGTCTCCCGTCCCGAAGTGCTCTGGAAAAAAGACGCCAGCGGCAACGTGCTCGAACCCATCGAGAAATTGTTCGTTGAAGTTCCCAACGATTGCCTCGGTGCGGTGATGGAAAATCTTTCCGGCCGAAAAGCGCAGATCACAAGCATGAACCACGTGGGTAACCTGGTTTCCGTGGAAGCGCTCGTGCCCATGCGCGGCCTGATCGGTTTCGAAACCGACCTTGTCAACATGACGCGCGGCATGGGCGTGATGAGCCATCTCTTCCATGAATACGGCCCAGATTGCGGCGAGATTGCCGCGCGCAAGAATGGCTCGCTCGTCAGCATGGCGGCGGGCGACGCGATGTCATACGCGCTGAACATGGTGCAGGAACGCGGCCGGCTGATGATCGAACCGGGCGACGCGGTTTACATCGGCATGATTGTGGGCGAGAATGCGCGCGAGAACGACATCCCCGTAAACCCGGTGAAGGAAAAGCGCCTCACCAACATGCGCTCACAAGGCGATGGCAAGGGCATTCAACTGAACTCCCCGCTCAAGCTCAGCCTCGAACGCGCGCTCGAATACATTGACGTGGACGAATACGTGGAAGCCACGCCGAAAAATCTGCGCCTCCGCAAGAAGATCCTCGATGAGAATCAGCGCAAACGTTCCGAGAAGTCGCGCGTGCTGAAGTTTGTTGAATAACAAGCAAGGCGATGCGCCGCGCTCGCAAGCATCGCCTTGCTGAATTCTCTGTGGGCTATTTCTTGTTGGAATGTTCGGTGACTTTCTTGGCTAGTTCAGATGCGCTGTCAGTCGCCTTGACCTTTTTGTCGAACAGGATGTCCCGCAGGGTCACATATTGGTCGTAATAGACGCGGTTGGCCTCGTCGTCGGCTGAAATCGCGCCGCCTTTGATGGCCGCGCCGCCGTAGAGGCCCACGCGGTCGTCATAGACGAGCACTGAATGTTCGGTGATGGAGATTTTACCTTCTGCTCCGGCGCTGGAATCACCGGCGGTGCCGCGCGCTTCGCCAGCGAAGTCAATCCTGGCTTCGGTCAACATGCGCACAGCGTTGGTGTGCATGAGGAGAATCACATAAAAGGCTTTTTCGCCGCCAATTTGAAATCCGAGGCTGGCTTCGTTGGCGCGCACGAACGCTGCGGGACTCCAACCTTCCGTCTTCGGGTCTTTGGCCAACGCCACACCGCTGCCGCCTTGGTAAGCGAAAATGAAACCGGCCTTCGTGCGGTCCAGCAGGATGACGCCCTTGGCCTGGCGAAGGTTGTCGGCTGGAACGCACTTTTCCGGATTTGACTGCATGGACTCGAACTTGCCCGTGAGCTTGCGGATTCGGTGGTCCAATGCCGCCTTATCGAGCGCGAACGTCGAGGTGGCGAAGCTCAACAGTATCAAACCAAGGATCGGTGTTTTCATGAACGGATTATCACCCATAGAACCAAGTTGCGCAAAGATCAATGTCGCCCTGCGTACGAGAGTGATCGAACGTGAGTGCGAACGCGCGCTCCCCTGGCGAGACTTGCGGCGGATCAGCTCGCCACGCCTGATCCCTGACACGTCGGGCAGGGAACGGGGGCATGGCGGATCAGGTGGTAGATATAATCCTTCAACTTCGCCCGGCGCATCTTCAACTCCTCGATCTCCTGATCGGTGGCGAAGTCTATCTCTTCTTCGATGCGACAGACTTCGTCATCGAGCCGGTGATATTCGTCGTAGAGGTGGCGGAAGTGCTCGTCGCTCTTGAGTCGCTTGATGGTTTCGCGGTGTTCGGGAAACTCCCGCAGGATGGGATGATGCAGGTCCATGGGACATTCACTCAGTTAAGTTGTTTTGTTGCGGTCATCGTAGCCAAGGCCGGAAACATTAAAACGCTAATTGCCCGCCGCCGCCAGTTTTTTCTTTCGTTCCACGTCATTTGGGCCCCGGCGGCCCGACGAATTCCATCCCCACCACGCAGACGTCGTCATCAAATTCATGCCCCGCGGCAAAATTCCGGACTTCGCTCAACACTTCATCGAACAATTGTGCCGCGGGTGATTGCAATCGCTTCCGCACGGCGGTGGCGAGCTGGTCTTCGGTGTAAAGTTCCTGATTGGCGGCGTGGACCTCGTAAAGCCCATCGGTGAACAACATCACCAAGTCGCGCGGCGCGAGCGTCGCTTTGGAAGTCTGGTAATGCGCCTGCTCGAACAGGCCGAGCGCCGGCTGATTTTTGCCCGAGGCGTTCTTGAGCGTCTCGACTTTGGCCGCACCGCGACGAATGTGCAGTGGTTTCGGATGGCCGGCGCTGGTGTAGCGCATCAAACCGGTGCTGGAATTGGCCACGAGGCTAAACGCCGTCGTCAACACCGGCGTGCCGGTATGTTTGAGGATGGCGAACAGTTCGGAATTCAACTTGGTCATGAACTGGCCCGGCTCGTGGGCCAACGATCTCAGTTCCTCCACCAGCGCGCGAATCATCGCCGTCACCAAAGCCGACCGCACGCCGTGGCCAGCCACGTCGCAGATGAACACCGCCGCTTCCGTGTCCGAGAGCGCCGAGACGCTGAAGAAATCACCGCCCACCGTGCCGCTGGGATGATAACGGTGCGTGAATTGAAACGCGCTTTCCGCTGGCACTGCGTTGCGCGGAAACGCGGGCAGCTGTTGCGGCAGCATGGCGAGTTGGATTTCGCGCGCCATCTTGAGGTCGTCCTCCATCACCACGTTTTTCAGGCGCAATTCCTCGCGGCTCTTGGCCAGTTCGGCGTTGGCCTTGTTCACACTTTCGGCGGCCAGACGCTCCTGCGTGATGTCCCAAAAGATGCCTTGCACGCCGATAATCCACCCGGTGGCGTCGTAAAGCGGCGTCTTGACCACCTGCACAAACATCCTTTCCCGGCCCGGCTCCTGATGCTCCTCGATCGCCTGAAACACCTGGCCGGTTTCCATCACGCGCCGGTCATCGGCGCGATATTTCTCGGCGAGTTCCTTCGGGAAAAAATCTAAATCCGTTTTGCCAACAATTTCGTCCAGCTTCCTGCCCAGCAGGTTGCAAAAACGCTGGTTGGCAAAAATGAATCGGCCTTGAATGTCCTTGCGGAAGATGTTTTGGGTGATGGCTTCGACCAGCGAATGGTAAAGCGTCTCCGAATCGCGCAGGTTTTCCTCCGCCTGCCGGCGTTGCGTGATGTCCTCGACCGTGCCCTCGTAGTACAGCAGCCTGCCGTTGCCGTCGCGGATGGCGCGGCAGTTTTCCGAAATCCAGATCACACTACCGTCCTTGTGGAAAATCTGCGACTCAAAGCCGGTAATCGTGTCGCGCTCCTGCATGATGCGGACGAATTCCTCCCTCCGGCCCGGTTGCACGTAAAGCCGCCGGCCAATGTCCGTGACGCTCGCCATCAACTCCTCCGGCGTGGCGTAGCCGTAAATACGGGCCAGCGCCACATTGGCCATCAGATAACGACCGTCCGGCGTGGTTTGGAAAATGCCCTCCACCAGGTGGTCGAAAATGCCCCGGTAGTTTGTCTCAGCCGCCAGCAATGTCATGTCCGCCTCATGCCGTTCGCGGGTGTAGCGGATCGAACGCAGCAGCCAGCGCGGACTGAGCTGGCCCTTCACGAGATAATCCTGCGCGCCTACATGCACGGCTTCGAGCGCCAGCGTTTCGTCGTCCACCGCGCCGATCACGATGACCGGCACGCGCGGAGCTTGTTCCTTGAGGAGGGAAATATTGAGCAACCCGGCGCCGTCGGGCAGGAACAATTCGAGCAGAATGACATCAAATTTTTCCGTCGAGAGCTTGGCGATGGCTTCATCAAGCGAAGCAGTGGTAACCACCGCGCCCACCGTGTCGCGCGCCTGGTCAAGCATCCCGCTGACGGCGCGGGCGAAAGCCTCATCGTGCTCGATGAGCAAAACCATCAACCGTTCTGTAGCCATGACAATGATTCATTCCATGGCCGGATGCGCAACCAAAAGAAATACGCGCCCGGCGTCTGTGAAACATGGCAGGCTGGCCGCGCGGTCGCAAGTCGTTTGCCGCGCGCGCGGCCAGCCACGGTTCCGACGAAACAAGCGGTGGCAAGCGCCCCCACCAAGCCAGAGGCTTGCCAGCACCACCTCAAGTGGAAGCTTGCGGTGTGCATCTTGATAGTTCCCCCGAAGCAAATCGGGGTGGGGCGCGGCGTTTAGCTGCTTCAGCGTTCACAAGCCCGCAGGCCAATCGTTTCACCCCGTGACGCCAGACGTGGAAGCGGCCTGAAGGCCACGCTCCGGGGGAATTATCAAGAATCGCTCCCTTGAAATTCTCAAAAAACTTGTTGCGTAGTGGCAGTCCTTTGCTAACCTACGTGTT
>CAYIOH010000209.1:0-7081 GCA_964364975.1 uncultured Bifidobacteriaceae bacterium | reverse complement strand
CTGCATCATTCACAGGCATGTTCAAAGTAAGCGGGAATTTTTCACACAGGCTCTTAAGGGCGCTTCGCGAGAATCTCGTAGCAGCGGACGTGAGTCCGCTCCCATCAAAAATCCGGAAAGCCAGAGCCGACTCACGTCGGCTGCTACGGTTCAGGGGTTCAATGCGCGAATCATGTCGGAAAATTCTCACCCTGATGAAACCACTTTCGCTCAAGCCTCCCGCAAGTACGCCGCGCTGTCCTCGGGCGGCATGGGGTTGATGTAGAAGCCCGTGCCCCACTCGAACCCGGCGGTCCGCGTCAGCCGCGGCAGAATCTCGATATGCCACCGGAAGTCCTGGTCAATCGTGTCCCAGTAACCACTCCGGCGATGGCCCGCCCGTGAGGGCGCCGTGTGGAGGATGAGGTTGTATTGCGGCTTGTTCAGGCACTGGTTGAGTTTGCCCAACGTGACCTTCAACGCCTCTGCCAGCTGCCGGCTTTCCTCCGGCTGGATGCCATGAAAATCGGCCGCCTGTCGTTTTGGCAGGACGCAAAGCTCGAACGGAAACCGCGACGCGAACGGGCAGAAGACCAGGAAACCTGGGTTCTCAAACACGACCCGGCGGCCATCGTGTTGTTCGTGCCGCAGGATGTCCTGGAACACCGACCGCTCTCTGCGCTGATAATAGTCACGGGCGCCGGCGAGCTTGGCTTTGACGCGGTGTGGCGTGACGGGGGTGGCGATCAACTGGTAATGCGAATGGCGCAGTGAGGCGCCGGCCTCAAGCCCCACGTTCTTGAAAGCCAGAATGTATCGGAACCGCTCGTCGCGTTGCAGGTCGAGCATCCGCTCTTTGCAGGCGGTCCAAGCCAGCGCGATGTCCGCGACGGGTTGCTCTTCGAGCGCCTGGTTGTGGTCGGGCGTGTCAATGATGATCTCGTGAGCGCCGATGCCGTTCATGCGGTCGTAGATGCCCTCCGCCTCGCGGTTCATTTCGCCCTCGATGCGCAACGCCGGAAACTTGTTGGGAATCACGCGCACCTTCCAGCCCGGCTGATTCGCCCCGCCGATCGAGCGCGCCGCCCAAAGTTCCGGCGGCGTCTGGCTCTCATTGCCCGGACAGAACGGACAGACGCGGGTGTCGGGTTCGCTCGGAGGACGGGTAAACTCATGCGGTCGCCTGGCCCGTTCGGTGGCGATGATGACCCAGCCTTCCGTGATGAGGTCCTTGCGCAGTTCAGGCATAGCCGTCCTTTGGATGCTGAGCTATTCTTCCTGGAAAACCTCGACGCCCACTTCTTTTTCACCCTTGAATAAGCAATAGACGCGGCCCTGAGCATCCACCACGGCGGAGGATTCTCCGTGAACTCCCGTCAAGGCCCAGCCGGTGACATAGGTGCCGTTATTGTTGTACTTGACCAAGCTGATGGTTTTCCCGCCTTTCTGGAGCGCGCCCTGATATCCGGCTTTGCTGCGGACGCTGATGTAAACATTGCCCCAGCGGTCGCCGGTCATGTTGTGGAAATAGACCGGGCCGTTCGGCGGGTCGGGGAAACAAAAGGAAGAGAGGTAGTCGCCTTCCGAATTGAACTTCGCCGTCGGGCCATAGTAACCACTCACGAACACGTCGCTGTTCCGGTCCACGAAAATGCCGTGCGGCGCGTTAAGCTCGCCCGGCCAGAGTCCCTCGCGGCCCCAATCGTAAAGATGCTGATTGTCACGGTCATAGACGTTCACGCGCATGTTGTCCACATCTATCACGAACAAGCGGCCCTGCGGATCGAGCGACATCCCGTGTGAACGCAGGATCATGCCGGGCCGCAGACCTTTTTCGGCGAAGAGGTGCAGGATCTCGCCTTGCGGACTGAAGATCTGAATGCGCGGACGGTCGCCTTTGCTGTCGCTGACATAAATCCGGCCCTGCGGATCGGTCAGCACGATGCGCGGCTCCGTGAACTGGCCTGCTTCGCTGCCCTCGCCAGTTCCAATCTTGCCGAGATACTTGCCCTCGGGGGAGAACCGCACCACTTGATTACCCTTCGTATCCGCGATCAGCAGCGTGCCGTCTGCGGCAAGTCCGAGGCCATGCGGATCCACCAGATGCTCCGTGCGGCCTTTGTCCGGGATGATGGGTTCAGTCCAGTAACCGCAGGGCTTGTACACCGGCTGGCCTTCTCCGACAATCACAGTGGCCCAAAGGAAACGGTTCGCGGCTTCAGGGACGTCGGCGCAAATGTGGATCTCGCGCGGTGACGGTGTAGCAGCCGGCGCACGATAACGTCCGTCCGCGGTGATCGTGCCCACCTTGTCATCGCCGCCCGGAATGTCGTTGACGGCCCACTTCGCCGCTTTCGGCACATCAGCGGCCATCAGGCGAGTGGCGCTCAGGATGACCTTGAACGGTTGTTCTGCACCTGGTGTGAGGTTGACCACCGATGGCTCAATCGTGCCCCGGCGATGCTTCGGCAAAGTCTGAGCTGAGGCAGTCTGCATCCACGCGGCCAACATCAGCAGGGCCAGACTTATCGTGCGATTAAATTCAAGGCGCATTCTGTTTTCCTCCGTCATATCGTTTGACGAGACAATGATTGCGAAAGTCGAATTCTTCCACAAGAAAACTGTTGCTTTCCAAAACGTGGACCGCAACCACTGCGATTGTTGAAACGCGCGGACTCAGCGGTCCGCGCTCCTGCCAGTGTGCAACACGGCCTCAATCTTGGCAAACACACCGACAAGCGAACGCCCGGCGTCGCACGTTTCAATTCGGCCGGTCCAGATGAATCAGCCAGCTCTCATCCAACTCGACATGCTTTATCGTGTAACGTCGGAAAGTGTAGGTGACATGGATCCGGCCGTCGGACGACTGGATCACGCAAGGATAGGAGTATTCCCCAGGATTCGATTCCAGCGCGAGCTGTGACTCCCAGGTCCGCCCTTCGTCAAGGGAACGAGCAATGCTCAGCGGCGTGCGGGCCGTCTCACTGTCGTTGAAAACCAAAACGAGATGTCCGTTGCGCAGGCGGGTCATGGCGATACCCGCTTCCGGATTTTTCAATTCTGTCGCGACCGCCGGACTCCAGTTCCGCCCACCGTCACTCGATTCGGTTTGCAGGATGCGCGGGCTTTTGCGCAACAGCGTCAACAACGAACCGTCGTTGCGTTGAACGACGGTCGGTTGCCCGCCGCTGCTGATCGCGCCCAACTGTTCCCAGGTCTGGCCGTGATCCTTGGTCCGCGCAAAACTGTGAGCCAACGGCAGCAACAGGTCGCCGCTCGCCAGCGTGATCGGCACGTTGCGCAATCCCTCGCGCACGCCGCCGAGGAACGGTTCGTCCTTGCTCCAAGTGACGCCGTGGTCCTTCGAGATGCGATAAAACAACCGAGTTTGCCCCCAACCGCCGCCACGGCGAAGCGGACGTGACGCTTCCATCCGCCTCCAGACAATGAAGAGATGATTGCTACAGGCGCGGAACACCACGGCGTTGCCGGGCGGTTGCGCGGAGTTGCGGATCAACACTTCCGGTCGGCTCCAAACCCGCCCGCCCTTCTTCCGGCGCGAAAGAAATAGCGCCTGGTCATCAGCCGACTCGTAACTGCCGCCATACCAGACGGCCAGCAAATCGCCATTCGCCGCCTCCGCGATCGTGGAGCAATGATGCGCCGGCGCGTCGGGAATTTTCTCAAAGATCAACTCCGAGGAAAATGCCACCGATCCAAATTGATCCTCAAGCTCGCGCTTCGGCATCGTTTGGCCAATCGGCGTTCCCGTCGCCGGCACGCGCCTGACGGCCATTGTCTGCCCATCCAGAAACTCGGAAAGGGACCGCATCAGACCAGCCTCGTTGGTGTTCCCGATGGCACCGTGATACACGAGCGCACCGTTTGCATCCAACAGGAAGGTTTCAGGAGTAACCTTCGCGCCGAATTGTCTGGCGGCCTTGCGTTCCGGGTCGCGATAGATCGGGAAGAGAAGTCCCGAGTGCTGGGCGAATCTCCCCACCTCGTCACCCGTTTGCTCCGCGTTCGGAAAAATCCCGACAAACAGAATGCCGCGAAGGCGGAGTCGTGTATTCAATTCCCTGAGCGTCTGCGTTTCGGGTTTCGCCGGATCGGAGCGAGCGGACAAGAACACGGCCACAGTCCCGCGCCTTTCAGCATAATTGGTCAGCGTCAGCGACCGCCCGTCGAGCGTGAGCAGTTCGACCGGTCCGATGCGTTCGCCGATCTCCAACGCCTGGCCAGTGCGAACCAGACCACAGAACAGAAGCAACAGGCCGAACACTTCGCGCCAACAGAAACCAATTTGACCCAGGCACGTAACAGAGGATGGGGCAGTGGCGCGCGTCATGGCTCGTGATTATTCTTCAACGCCGACCAGCGTCAAGCTTCGCGCCGGTCCGGGGCTTGACTCGCGCGTGACGATGGTCTGGTTCTGCGCCCATGACGAACCTCAAGAGGCCCCGCCCCATTCGATTTCCGTGTGAGTGACGAAGCTGTGCCGCAGTATGTGCGGCGTCACTTGGGTTCGTGAAGGGTTGGTGGATATGCTCGTGCCAACGCCGTTCTGGGCCACGACGGATTTTGACATTCCGATTGAACTGTGGCGCGAACGAATCGTCGCCGCCGCGAAAAACATCGTCCTGGCAGCCGGAGCGGAAATTCTCGTGCGGGCGTATCCGGCGGCGAAGCCCATCGAAGAAGACATTACTTCAACCCGCGGATTCGCCGCTGCATGTCTGCATCGCGACGCGGACAGCATTTTCTTGTTCGACTACATGGATCCCGGCCCGATGACCGGCGGCAAAAACACTTACCGGACCCTGCTTCAGGAAGGGTTGAGCCTCGAAACCGTCACCACGAAGCCACGTTGGCATGTAGTCACTTCCCACGACACCGTCGCCCCCGGCATGTCGAGTGACGTGATGCTTCCGGTGGACGGTTTCAAGGGTGGCACATTCCGAATCTACACCGGCCCCGCGCCCAACAAGGCCGACGCGTTCGTCGTCGCCGGCTTGGCACAAGCGGACGGGATAACGCAGAGCAGGTTTGAGATCACGATCAACGGCAAGAAATGTTCTGCGGCATCGGACGTGGCCGACCTGTCCCTCTTTTCCGGAGTCGCTCGCGCCGTCCAGCACCAAAGCACCCCGGACTCACTCCGCGCCGGCTACAACGAAATCCAGATCAAGCAACTGCCGGGTGAGGCTCAGCAGAAAATCGTCTGGGTCGAATTGCGGATCGTGCCGCGGTGAACCAGGCCCAGGTTCGCGAAGGCGAAAAGTGCGGCGTTCGCCGGCATCCAGTTGGGTCATTTCCGGATGGCGGTGCGAGTCAATTGCACAATCTCCGCATCCGTGAGCGCGCGCGGCCAGAGGGCGGCCTCTTCCATTTCGCCAGTGAAGAATCGTTTGGGCGCGCCGTCGTAAGTTTCCGCGCCGAGGAGAATGGGTTCACTGTTGGAAGTCAGCTCGCCCGACCACGGTTTCTCCGCCATGACGCGGCCATTGCAAAGAAGTGCGATGTTTTGCCCATCGTAACGACCAACCAGATCAAGCCAGCCCGAAGCTTCGACCTTCGACACCGGAAAGCTCACTCGGACGAAACCTTTGTCGGTGTGAACCTCGAATCCGATGTCGGGACCGGGCGTCTCGCTCAAATCCGCGCTGAACACGTTGAAGTTGACGATGTCGTGGTTGCCGCGTTTGGAAATCAGCGCTGAGTTCCACGAACCGTCCGGGATTCGCGCGCGCAGATAAACCGTGATCGCGTTGCCGGTAACATTCCAGAGCTTCGGCTGGTTCAGATCTTTCTGGAGGTCAAAATACGCGTCTTCAAGTTTCGCAACCTTCGCACCCGGGTGCGCTCCGGCCCCGCCGGCGGGCAGACCTGGAGTGATCTTACCGACGGCTTTTAGCGGCGGTTGGTGCGCATTCAGACGCTCGCCAAGCTGCCACGCGAGCGCGGCACCAGCGAGTAACATCTCGCGAGCGTTGGGTTTGCGCGCCGGCACGAGGCGCTTGAGGCGGATGTCTTTGAACTGCGCCTTCATCAGCGGACCGGTGTGGAGTTGCGGGGCGAGGATGCCGGTCGCCTCGAAGCTGTCATCATCGTTGTCGGTGACCTCGGCGATGAGCTTGCCATTCACATGCAATGACAGCTTTCGACCCTGGGCGATGAGATGATATTCGTGCCATTCATCGAGCCGGAAATCATCCGCGCCCGGTTCGAGCGCCAGCTTCTCGGTGCGTTTCGTGCCGTCGGGGTCAAACACCGTGCGCTCGCCTTGCAGCGCCAGATCGTGGCGACCGAACTCGTCGTAGAGCCGCGCCTTCCAAGGCATGTTGTAGTTGTTGTCCACCTGGTAGCCCGCCACGTCGCCGTTGGGCAATCGCCGGCTGCGGAATTGAAAGCCGCCATTCACCGCCGGCGGGTTGGTGCTGCGCAAACGGAACGTAACCTTCAACTCGAAGTCGTCGAGCAAGCCGCCCTGCCAGACGAGATATTGATTCAGCTTGGGCGCGTGTTCCGGTGATATCGTGCCGGTAATCGCGCCATCCTCCACCGACCAGAAGGACATGTCCTGCCCGAGCCAGCCATTAAGCGTGCGACCGTCGAAGATGGCCTCGAAATCATCCGCGCCGGGAGCGGCGAGGCAATGGCAGGCACAATTCCCCAGGCCAAGCGCGGCGGCAGCGAGAAGTGCGGAGAATTTCACGCGCCGAATCTGCTCAATGCCCACAAGGACGGCGAGACGAATGTGAGGGCGCGGACAGACGCGGATTTCGAACTGTGCGTTTCACCCATCTGCTCCCTGGCTGATTTCCGTGTTCTACGTTTCGCTTTTGCCTTTTGTGTCTCCGCTGGCCTGTCTCAGTCCGAAGACATGTCGCCCAGCAAATTCGGGATCACGATCAATGGCAAGGAGTGCGCTTCGACTTCCGACCTCACCGATCTGTCGCGGTTGTCGGGCGTAGCTCGTGCCGTCCAACATCTTTGCCCGCCCTGCTCACTCCACGACGGCTACAACGAAATTCAAATCCAGCAACAGCCCGGCGACCCGCAACAGAAAATCGTCCGGGTGGAATTGCGGCTCGTGCCA
>CAYIOH010000208.1:0-7086 GCA_964364975.1 uncultured Bifidobacteriaceae bacterium | reverse complement strand
TGGAAAAGGAACTGCTCGCCGACCCCAAGGAACGCGCCGAACACGTCATGCTCGTGGACCTCGCGCGCAACGACATCGGGCGCGTGTGCGATTTCGGCAGCGTGCAGGTGCGCGACCTGATGATCATCGAGCGTTACAGCCACGTGATGCACATCGTGTCGAGCGTGGAGGGAAAACTTTCCGCCGACAAAACGCCTTACGACCTGATGCGCGCGACGTTTCCGGCGGGCACGGTGAGCGGCGCGCCGAAGATTCGCGCCATGCAGATCATCGCCGACCTCGAAGGCACGACGCGCGGGCCGTATGGCGGGTGCGTGGGCTACTTCAGCTTCAATGGCAATCTGGACACCTGCATCACCATCCGCACGGCGCTGCTCAAGGACGGCAAAGCCTACGTGCAAGCCGGCGGCGGCTGGGTGAACGACTCCGAACCCGAAGCGGAATTTCAGGAAACGGTGAACAAGAGCAAAGCCATGCTCAAAGCCGTGGCCCTGGCTGAGACGTTTTCAAAATCCGTCTGGTAACCGGGCAGCCGGCTCAATCTAAAAAACCCATGCGCCGTAGCCGACCACTCGGTCACGCGGGCCAGAGGTGTCGCCGGAGTTGCGCAAGTCCACCGTGTGAGCGCGCAAGCCGTGGTGTTGCGCGACGCGCAGCAGACCGCAAATCGCAACTCGTCCGCACGCCTGTTCCTCACTGATATTCTCCGGCTTTAGCTCCTCAATGGCTCGCGCGGTGGCGGCATCCACGCGGCGGGCATGTTTGTAGTCAAGGTAATGGCTTAGGTCGGAACTGATGACGAAGCGCGTCTCGTCCCCGCCCCAAAGTGCTTCCATGACCTCCGCCACTTCTATGTCGCTTGCGGTGCCCACGACCAGTGGAACAATCCTGAATGTGCCGAGCACGACCTGCAGGAAGGGCAGGTGAACTTCGAGCGAATGTTCGTTTGCATGCGCGGCATCCAGAACACGCACTTGCGGCAGGGAACAAATCAACGCCACGGCTCGCGTATCCACCGGGACATCTCCAAGCGGCGTCGCCCACCGTTCTGCGCCTGTCGTCGCTAGGCCGTCGAAAGCGGCATGATGTGATGGGCCGAGCAGGACGACGCGTTGGACAATCCCACGTGCCGGCGACAATCGCACATAGGCTGACACCGCAACCGGGCCGGAATAGACGCAGCCCGCGTGCGGCGCGATGACGGCCTTTGGCGCGGGGGCGTCGCCCGGCGTCGCTTCGCGCAGGAATCGCTCGATCAAACACCGCAACTCCATGGCATCGGCCGGATAGAATTTCCCGGCCACCGCTGGTGGGCGGACTTGCGAAGAGAGCTTTGGAGAGAATCGAATCATGCGAATGCGGAGGAAATTACTTGGGTGTAACGCGCTGCGGGATGCGCCGGTAATAGTCCATCGTGGAATCACCCGTGCGCACTTCCGCCGAGCCGCCTGTTTGCCAGATGCCGGGTATGGCCGCGCCGCATTTCGGGCAATTGCCGTCCTTGGTGATCTGGTATTCGCGCACAAGGTGGCCGACGCGGTCAATGAGTTGTTCGTGGCATTCTGGGCAACGCGTCTTCTCCCATGGTCCAACGCGGCCTGGCGCGTTGCCGGCATACACGAACCGCAGACCTTCCTCCGCGCCAATCTCCGCTGCGCGAACCAGCGTGTGCGCTTTCGTGCCGGGTGTGCCGGACATTTTGTAATCGGGACGAAACGCGGTGACGTGCCACGGAATGTCGCGGCTCACCGACGCGATAAACTTCGCAAGGTCGCGCAACTCGGCCTCGCTGTCGTTGAAACCTGGTACCACAAGCGTGACGACTTCCAACCACAACCCGCTTTCGTAAACGAGGCGGACGCCATCGGTCACGTTGTCGAGCGTCCCGCCGAGCGTGCGGTAACGTTTGTCGTCGAAACCTTTCAGATCAATCTTGTAACACGCGACCCACGGCCTGATGAAATCGAGCGCTTCGGGTGTGGTGTTGCCGTTCGAAACGAACGCGCACAAGAGCCCTGCGGGCTTTGCCTGTCGAAAGACCGACACGGACCATTCCGCCGTGATGAGCGGTTCGTTGTAGCTGGACACTACCAGGCGGGCACCAGTGCGCCACGCCGCCTTCACGATCTGCTCGGGAGTCAATTCGACGATCGGCGCGCCCGCCGCCTCGTCGCGCAGCGCCTGGCTTGTCACCCAGTTCTGGCAGTAACCGCAATGGAAGTCGCAGCCCAACATCCCGCACGTGAGCGTGTCGCTGCCGGGTAGGACGTGAAAGAACGGCTTCTTCTCGACTGGATCGCCCGCCAGTCCGCCCGCGATATAACCAAACGGCACGCGCAACTGTCCGCCTTGATTGAACCGCACACGGCAGATGCCGCGCCGTCCCTCGGCGATCAGACAGCGATGCGCGCACGCAACGCACCGGACCTTGTCGCCCTCGGCGCGACAAAGCGCCCCGGTCATCGCGTGCGCATCAAGCACGTCCATGAGCCGGGGACGTTCCCGTAACTGGGAACCGACGTTCGATGGTGACTGGGCACCCACGATTCAATCTTCTTCAAAACCCCGCGTTGTCAAAAAGCGCACCGCGCTGCTCAAGGGCGGCAAAGCCTACGTGCAAGCCGGCGGCGGCTGGGTGAACGACTCGGAACCCGAAGCGGAATTTCAGGAAACGGTGAACAAGAGCAAAGCCATGCTCAAAGCCGTGGCGCCGGCGGAAACGTTTGCGAAGGAATAACCGGCTTCCGACCCACCGAAGGACAATCTCGAACCAATCCTGTCCCTCAGCTTCTTCAACATTTTGTCAGTGAATCTGTTCAGTTTTGGTACAGGCCTGCCTCCACGCCGAACGGGTACGAGACGGCAATTCAATTAAGCCAGCTCAATGCGAGCTTGAATCCCGCAGAACGCCAAGTTTCCACGACTTGGTGTGTTTCTGATAATTCGGAGGCACAATATCTGCACTGCCTCACGGAGTATGAGCCGTTACTTTGTCGCCTGCGATCTGGGTGAAGAGCGGGGTCGCGTCATGCTGGGCACTCTCCACAAGGATTATCTCACCATCAGTGAGGTTCACCGCTTCCCCAACTGGCCCGTCAAAGACCGGGGTTCTGTCCGCTGGGATATTGATCAACTTTATCAGGACACATTGATCGGGCTGCGCGAAGTCGGCGCTTACGATGAACCGGTTGACGGCATCAGTTGCAGTTCATGGGCCGGGGCGTATCTCCTTTTCCACTCGGATGCCTCGTACATCCCGCCCACTTACCATCACGCCGATCCGAGAACTGAATCGGGGAGGAAGCAAGTTCTTGCGAAAACTCCGTGGGCATCCATTTACGAGGAAACGGGTGTCAGCAACTCCACGAGCAGCACGCTGTTTCAGTTGGCCGCGGAAAAATCCCGCCGGCTCAGGCAGGCCGACCACCTCATGCCGGTGGCCGACGGGTTCAACTTCCTTCTGTCCGGCGCGCCTTGTGTGGAAATCTCCTCGGCCAGCACGACGCAACTTTACAATCCCGCAACCAAAGCCTGGTCCGAGCTGTTGCTCCATGCGTTGCGGCTGCCGCCGAAATTGTTACCCCCGGTTGTCCCTGCCGGAACGAAACTCAAACCGTTGCGCCCGGAAATCGCCGCCACCACCCGCTTGGAGGACGCGCAAATCATCGCCTCCTGTTCTGACGAGTTTGCTGCGGCGCTGGTTGGGCTGCCGGTGCAGGACGGCGAGGAATGGGCCTGCTTGCGGCTGGGCAGCGACGCGGTAATCGGCACCGAGCTTGCCGAACCGCTGATCACGGAGCGCAGTCGCGAGCTGAACTTCACTCACACGATGGGCTACAAAGGTTCGGTTCTGCTCCACAAGCAAACCGCCGGCCTCTGGATTCTGGAGGAATGTCGCCGTTTCTGGGCGGGAACGGATCACGGGCTGGACGATTGTGTTCTGGCGCATCTAACGAGCGGAGCAGAGCCGCTGGAATCGTTGATTGATCTCGACGATCCGCAGTTCGCCACGCCAGGTGACATGCCGCTCAAGATTCAAGCCTATTGCAGAGAAACGCGCCAGACCGTTCCCCGCAAACCCGGCCCGGTTTTGCGTTGCGTCCTCGAAAGTCTCGCCCTGCATTACCGCAAGACACTCGACCAGATCGCACTGCTCAGCGGCCGCCAGTTCACACGGCTCTACTTCCTAGGCGATGCGCGGAACGGTCTGCTGAACCACTTCATCGCTTATGCGCTACAAATCCCGGTAGTGATCGCGCCCGCGGACTCCACCGCGATTGGAAATGTGATCGTGCAGGCCCTGGCGATGGGTCACATCAAATCACTCGCTCAAGCGCGCCAAATCCTGCGGCAATCCTTCAAATCGGCTACGATTATTCCGCACGCCTCCGTCTGGTCTTCGGCTTACGACCGTTTGATGGAACTGACCGCCGCCCGAATCGAAGCAACACCCGCATGAGTCAATCGTCCGCCGTTCGCCTGATTCGGGGTGTGCTGCGCACAGGACATTCCTGTTACCATTGACACCGGCAAACCTCTGTGATACCACTTTGATACTGAAATGCCGCGCAAGTTGCGACAACTGATTGCCGACTTGGAAAAGGCCGGATTCGTGAACCGGGGCGGC
Source organism: uncultured Bifidobacteriaceae bacterium (assembly GCA_964364975.1). GTDB lineage: Bacteria > Verrucomicrobiota > Verrucomicrobiia > Limisphaerales > JADLHS01 > JALOTT01. The sequence continues at coordinate 2,459 of CAYIOH010000208.1, read as the reverse complement.
AAGGGCAGCCATCGGAACTTTACGCACCCGAAAGGGCTGCGAGTGACGATGAGCGGCGGCGCGGGCGAAGACGCCAAGCATTATCAGGAACGCGACGTGCGCCGCGCACTGGGCGCCGTGAAAGAGAATTGAGTTATGACACGCAAACAGATCAAAGAACACGCGGCGCGCTACGCGAAGTTCGTGGAGTGGAGCGACGAGGATCAATGCTTCATTGGCCGCTGCCCGGAAATCATGGCCGGCGGCGTTCACGGCAGCGACGAGGCGCGGGTGTATGCGGAATTGTGTAAGGCCGTCGAGGAAATGCTTGAACTGATTCACGCGGACGGCCACGCCGTGCCCGAACCGCTGGGCAAGAAAGATTTCAGCGGCAAATTTGTGTTGCGCGTCGAACCGGCCATTCACCGCCGCCTTGCCGCCAAAGCCCTTGCCGCCGGGGAAAGCCTCAATAGCTACTGCGTCAAAACGCTGGTGAAAGCGTGAAGGCCAGAGTCAACAAACTGCCACCGATTCATCCGAGGGAATCTTACTGGCGCGAAAGGAAGTGCTTTACAGGCCAGATTTGGACCTACACAGAATGAGACATGAAATCCGGCGATGATAGCGAAATTCGCAAGCCTTTGTCTGAAGCAGAACTGCTGAAGCTCATGGGTATAGCCGTGAGTGACTATCTCAAATGCAATTGTCCCCACTGCGGGCAATCAATCGAATATCCCGCTGAAGGAACTGGGCAAACTGTTCCGTGCCCAACTTGTGAAAAGCCGGTCGTGTTGCATTCCTTGCCAACAAGTTCCGGCTCGATTGTGATTCCCTCGACGACACAGCTTCCGCAAGAGGCAAAGACTGGAAAGCGTGCGGGGTCGAAACTGCCGAACCTCACGGAGGAAACAATTAGAGCCAAAACAAAAGCGGGCGATACTCCGCTCCACAGAGCTGCAAAGAATGGGCAGTTTGATCTAATACCCAGTCATCTTCTGAGCATTGAACTGTTCACTGTCACAAACGAAAAGGGCGAATCCCCTCTACATCTAGCCGCAAGGTTGGGAACTCTAAATAAAGTCCCGCGTCAATTCTTGACCAAAGAGACGCTCACTGTTTTGGCCACGCCTCCTTACGCTCCAAATGGAGTTTACTCGACTGGTTCTGGTTATGAAGCACGAACCGAAACACCCCTGCACATCGCTGCCCTTTACGGTCACGCCGATCAAATCCCCAAGGAATTTCTGACACCGGAGTTTTTATCTATTCGAGCCAAGGGCTACAGGCAAACGCTGTTGCACTACCTGGCTCATGGCAAAAGCTTGGATTTGGTACCGCCAATCTATTCCAATTCTTCCGTTTGGAACGAAAAGGACATCAATGCTCAAACGCCGCGCGATCTCCTCGAAAGTGTGGTTCAACAGGAGGCTTATGTTGCGAACGCACGCAGCGAACCCGCGACGGAAAAACAAATAGAGAAGCTCCGCTTTTTTGGATGCGCTTTTGATAAAAACATCACGAAAGGAGAAGCCAGCGATGCACTCGACAAATGCGCAAGAGAACGCCCAGATGTTAATCAGGCATACTACAATCGTCCTGCCACGGAAGAACAATTAGCAAAGGTGCGCGAAATCAATGAGCACCCAGACTGCGGGCCTGATGAACCTTTTTACGATTTTGAAAATGAAGGCCCGTTGACCTATGGAAAGGCAAAGGACTTAATACGAGAATGGGGATGGCTGCGGAGGACAAAAGAAAACGAAGAGTATGAGGCTTATCAGAAATCAGATGACTCAGATGACTCTCGCATTGATGAAGCTTGGATGGACATTTATCACTTCCGCGATTGTACGCGCAAACAAGTTGCGCAAGCATGGTCTGTCGTGAAATCTCGCACGACTGATAAAAGAGAGTCGCCAGATTCGACGGAATTAGAGGACACGATGGAGGAATTGTTCCCAACATTCAGACCGAAGGAAAAAGACGCTGTCACCTATCAATGCAAAGACTGTGGCGCAATATACAAGGCGCGGTCTCCGATGCCTGACGCTAGAAATCTTTCATCGTTTCCTCCCTTCACGAGAGATGACTTTATCCAAGTCACCATTGCATGTCCAAGTTGCGGGCGGGACAACAACGTAAGAAGCGTTAAAGTCTGCAAATGTATTTGCCCCCATTGTTCAAAAGAATGTTTCGTTGTGAAATCTCAGGTTGGGCAATCAGTGAAGCATTTCAAGGAAGGATGCATGAAGGAATTTTTCACAAAACCAGCAGAGCCGATCGTTGTTAAACCGAGTATTCGATTGATGCAATACCCCGAAAACCCCTTCCGGCAAAACATGCAGTAATGATACCACCGTTCCGTTTCCGACTCCGGCTTGTTCCAGACGACGTACCGGATTCGTTCAAACAACGTCTGCGGGATGGCTCCCAATGGTACGATCTAATTACTTTGGACAAACCCTTCCGGCACGCTGGAC
>CAYIOH010000207.1:0-7101 GCA_964364975.1 uncultured Bifidobacteriaceae bacterium | reverse complement strand
GCTGAAAGCCAGTTGCCCCAACGACGGAGCTTCGGCTCCGTCGTTGGCCTTTTGATTTTCGGTCGCCTGTGGCCATCGGCTGGTTTCAGAGGCGGGCGAATGAACCACCTAAAATATTTCCGGGGAAAACTTGTGGAAAGAGCTCGTGCTGGAGCGCGGCCTTTTCTTCGGCTGGTTTTGCCCTGGGGGCGGCGCAGTCGCCGAGCGCGGCACCGCTGCGCCGCCCATTTCCCTTTTACATCTAGCCGGAGGAAACGGTTTTCAACCTGGGCTGCGTTTGCGCTCACCCACAGCCTGCGCAGCCCGCCTCCGCTATATGCCGCCGAAAACTCCACCTGAACCCCCTACCGCCATGGTGCCGCGCCTTGCTCCAATCCCCGATCCCGCGCCCGCTGCGACCAGCGCCCGCCCGCGCCCACGCTCGTTAGAACAAGTCCTTCCCACCAGCCAAAATTTGTCTCGCGCTTCAAAGGAAGCCGTCCGCCGTCTGCTGCTGCTTTATCTGGCCGGCGTTTGGAAATTCAACGGCAAGCCGTTGGCCGCGTTCCGCAAGGAGCAACGGATTTCGACCACCACGTTTTGGCGTTGGGAAAAGCGATTTGAGCGCGATGGGCTGGCCGGGTTGGTTCCGAACACCAATCGCTGCGGCCGCAAACCAACCCACCCGGCGCTGGCCCGGATCCGCCGTTCGGGCGCCGCACGCTGGGCCGCAAAAGCCAGCCGCAGCCTGGAAACATCATCCCGCCTGCAGCTGCGCGCGGCGAAACAGATCAAGGTCTTTTCCCGATTCATTCCAAACACCAACCACAAATCCGGAGGATAAAATGAAAAGAGCCACATCACAAAAAGGCAATGCGCCGACTGCTCCCAAACCCAAAACGAAGCGCATAAACGTCTGGGTTAAGAAGGAAATCAAAGCAATAATTAGTCGCGAGGCCCGGCTTTTGGGCATATCGCGCGCCGAACTGATACGCCGAGCAGTGCGTGAAAAACTAGACAATCCCAGGCAGTCGGATGCAGCGCCTTCCTGAAATGAAAAAGAGAAAACCCGGCAAAGAGCCGACCCCGTCCCCTGTATCTGCTCTGAAAATTCCGGTTAAAGTCGCGCCCTGCAAAGTGGGTGAGCTCGCCGGTGAGTTTTGGGACTGGCTGGGACGAAATAAACCAGGTGAACTTGAACCCGCCTTAAAAGAGCAAGGCGAAAAGTTAGGGGTGAGAGATCTCATCAAGCTGGCCGCGGTATACGAGCGATGGGCCAACCAATTGCGCTGCGTGGCGGCAATGACCCTTGGCCGTCTGGAGGATCAGAACTCTCGCCTCAAGAGGAATTGACTTGAACGCACCTGCCATCAAACCCGCCGCCCGGCGCGCGTATGCTCAGACGCCGGCTGCCAGCAACCGTGATCGTAGGAGCAAACCACTTCACAATTTCTCTGCGACGGCACAGCAATGGAGGTTCACGGTGAGCGCAGCGCAAACGGCGGCAAGACAGCTTCCGGCGCCCCTGCTCTTTCCAGGTCGCAGCGTGCTTTACGTTTACGAAGTCGCCGAGAAGCTGCGTATCACCAAGGAGCACGTCAGCAGTCTAATCGAGGAAGGCCGGCTGGAGGCGATTGACGTAGGCGGCGGCACGCGAAAATCATGGCGCATCCCCGTTCACGCATACGAAAAGTTTTTGCAGGAGCGCCACTCGTTGACGCTGCCGATGTTCGCGCCCAAAGGAGGGACTGGAAAGCCATGAAACCCATCCCCCTTAATCCTGCTCTCAACTGTCAACTCTCAACCCCCGACTAGCCCATGCCCGACTCCGTTTATGAAATCCTGATCAAATTTCAGGCCGAATTGCAGGGCGCCATCAAGGCCCGCGCGGAATTGGAGGAGATGAAGCGCCAGGCCATCGCCACCGGCGTGTCCACCAAGGGCCTCGATGAAGAGATGGCCGGCCTCAACCGCCAGATTGCCTCCCTCGGGGAAAAATCCATCCCGGAAACCAACGAAAGCGTCGGCATCTTCAACGTCCGCGGGCGCGAGATGCACCGGCTTATCGGCGAACTGGACAGAGCCGCGCCCGGTCTGGGCACGGTTCTGCGCGCGGCCTTCCGTCCGGAAACTCTCGGCCTCGGCGTCACCATCCTGCTTGTCGGCCAGTTCATCAATTATCTGAGTGAGGCCCGGAAGAAAGCCGAGGAGCTTCGCCAGGCCCAGGCCTTGATCACCGCCGCCGTCTGGGACGCCCAGCGCGACGGCGCCAATGCCGCCATTGACCGGATGGAAGCCTACACCAAGTCCATCCGGGAAGCCTCCGGCGCACTCGATCAGCTCAAGGCCAAAGAAGATTTGGAAACCGCCGTCTTCGGCGAACGCCTCAAACAATGGCAGGAACTCGTCAAGGCCATCACGGGATCCGCCCCCGCCGCCTCGGCCGTCGAGGAAAAGAAACTTGAATTCATCCGTCTCCAACGCGACGAACGCAAAAAACTTGGCGTCGAACTCGAAGCCAATGCCGATGCCTCCGAGCGCGCCGCCACGGCCGAACTGAAAAGCCCGGAAGCGGCCGCCGCCGCCGGCGCGGCCAAGCAGATCGAGACGTTAAAAGCGGACCAGGCAAAATTGGAGGCCGCGAGCAAAAAAGAACTTGGTGGAAAATCACCTAAGGATTGGAAATCTTTGGCCGAGCGCGAAGCCTCGCTCCCGGCCGATCTTGAAGGAAATCGCCCGACTACCTGGCAAATAAAATATGAGGCTGTCAAAAAATCCAGTGACGCACTTGCCAGGAATCAGCAGGATATTGCCAACGAGGAAGCCAAGGTTCGCGCTCACGAAAAACGGCAGCGGGACCTCGATGCGCAGGCCGCCGCCGACAAGAAGGCCCGCGATGACAACGCGGCGGCCATTGCCGCGGACACCAACAGGCTGGCCGTCGGCTGGGGCGTCACGGCCGAGCAAAAAGCTGGTGAACGAAATCTCCGGTTGGCTGGCACGGACAAAGAGCCGGGCGAATTGGCTCGCGCGCCGGAAATTCTCGCCGGGCTTGATGCTTTTCACGGTGGATTAAAATTGGGCGAGAAAGTCGGCGAAGAGCAGAAAGCCGCGCTGGCGGCGGCCCAACGGCTGCTGGCCGACTTGGGCTACGGCTCGGCGACGATCAAACAGCTCTTGACCGATCTGATCACGCACAACGAAAAATCGGCGGGCGATTTGAAGGGTTTGGCCGTTCGTGTTCGCCAGCTAGAATCCCAACTGGCCGCGCGGTCCACGGCCGGCGCGTTCAACTGACGAATGAATCCGCCAGTTCCCATCGTTTGCATTCCCGTGGCAGCCGCGCTGCAGACGATGAGCAGCCAGCCCGCATTGGCGGACATCGCGTATCTTTGGCACGCGGCGTTTGAGGCGCTCGAATCCGCCGTGGCCAACGGCCGGCCGGAGAAACGAATCAAGCGCACCCTGATTCAGTTCCTCGCGGAGAAAGCGCCGTTCCTCTATCGCAGCCAGGATTCGCTCCGCTGGATGTTCAATCGCAAACTCACCACGTGGCGATTGAATGGGAAAAAGGCGTCTGCGCTGTTGGACCATCGCCCTGAAGCGAACGCCAAACGGCGCGTCCAACTGCCAGATGAAGATTTCAGGCAAATAGTAGAGGTTGCCGCCGTAAAATATTACGGGGAAGTCGCGCCTGCAGTTCGCCACTGCAAAGAGAACAACTTGCTCACCCGCCCCACGGATCGGGATTACGAGATTGACTGGAGCCGGAAATCAGAAGTGCCACGATCATGGAGCCGCGACCTAGTTCCGGCTGCCGCCGAACTTACAAAGTGGTATCACTCTCCCCGCAACGCCAAGTTACAGGGCGCGGATTTCCTCCAAAGCCATGATGAATATTACGCCGGGGATTGGTACAGCTCTGACGATAAGACTCTCGACGTTCTGTTCAGCCTTCCCGCGCAAACCAAATCTGGTTGCAAGGTGATGCAAGGCCAGTTTCTGCCGATGGCGGATGAGAAATCGAAGTTCATTCTTGGCTGGGTGCTCACGTTCACCGAGCAATACACGGGAACGGACATCAAGGTCCTTACCTCCAAGGTTTGCCACGAGCACGGGCTACCAAATAAAGGTTGGGTAACCGAGTGTGGACTTTGGAAAGATTCGAGACTGGTTGGTGCGGGTGTGCCTTGGGGTGAAGTCCTTTTCAATTTTGCTGAACACTTGGGCTTGAAGATCAAACACGCTTCGCCCGGCAATCCCAAGGGCAAGATCATTGAAAACATTCTACGCCTTGTGGACCGGCATCTGCGTGGTGAATTGTGCTGGGTGGGGCACGATCAGAAAAAGCTCAAGATCGAGCAAGCACAGCGCGCGCGATTGGATGTCGAATCCGGGAGAAAAACGCCGGCGCAAGCCGGAATGTTGACATACGACCAGTGGTGCCAACGCTTGCGAGAGATCGTGGACGAATACAACCACGAGCCCCAGGATTCAAAAGTGATGGGGGGTGTCATGTGCCCGGCCCAGGCGTGGATTGAACTGCGGCCACGGAACGCCGAGGGCAAGCCAATCGGTCAGGTTGAGTTGCCCCCGAATTGCCAGTGGCTACTCGACACCCAGCGCGAGACGCGGCCATACACCAAGAATGGCATCCTTATTCCGAAGAGTTTTTTAGGAGGAGCGAAGGATGCTTACTACGCCAGCGAGGAAACCAGCCGATTCATTGGCCAGCAAGTTGACGTATGTTTCTCTCCCGAGTTCCCCGAATTCGTCACAGTCCTGAGCCCAGACCGCCGGCAAGTGTGGGTAGTGCCGCGACGGTTTAAATATCAACGGCATTCCGACGACCGCGAAGCCTACGTCAAAGCAAAGGAGAGCGTCACTGCGCTGAACAGCTATTGGCGCGGTTGGGCGCAAACGATGCGCTCGAAATACGGCAAGCCTGCGGCACAGCCAATCCTGAGCGATGCCCGTTGCGAAGCCATCGGCGCGACGATGCGACAAGCGGAGGCAGTCGTCACCAAGCAACGCCAGGCCAGGCAGCGCACCGAAACCCGCACGCGGAATCTAGCCCGCGACGTTGGGCTGAATCCCGCCGCCGTCACCGATTCTCGCGCCATCGAACTACTGAAGAAAGGTTTGGCCGATGACTCTGAATGACATCATGCGCCGTGTGCGCGAACGCGAAAACCCCGAGGATGCCAAAGTCCTCTGGCATCTTCACTCACTGGACGCGGAGCCGGGCGCTCTCGCCGCTTTCGCGTCGCGTCTGGACTCGGCCTTTGACGAACAGCCCAAGCGATGGTCCAAGGCTAATTGTTTGGCGGGCTGCTACGGAAACACCGCCTACGCTTTGCAGAGGATTTGCACGCCCGGCGAATCGGTTAGCAGAAGTTTTTTCGCCTTCATCCGCGAAGCGATTGCGCAGGATTCGCAAGCCGCGGCGCAACACTTTTACCTCACGAACATCGGCCGCTTGGTTTGGGAATCGCTCGACTGGTGTTTGGAAGAGCGCCGTCCCTGCTTCATTGAAGGCCGCGAAGGTCGCGGTAAATCTGCTTCCGCCTCCGCGTGGTGGAAGGCTCACCGCGGCCAGGCGCGCTACGTCTCATTGCCGGGTCTTGGTGTGCAACGCGATTTCTTCAACGTGCTTGCCCTCGCCTATGACGTTCCGTTTCTGAACGCCAAGTCGCCCGGCCAGGTCCGCTGGCGCGTGCGCGACGCCGTCGTAAATTCCGGTTTGGTTTTGGTCATTGATGAGGCTCATGCCGCTTTGCCTGAGCGCCATCGCCAGGGTTGCCCGCCGCTGATTGATTGGATTGACCGCGACCTCTGCAATGCCGGCGTTGCCGTGGCGCTCATCTCGACGCCTCAGTTCGGTCCCCGCCTGGCTGAATTTGAAGAGCGCACGAATTGGAATGCCGGCCAGTTTCGCCGCAGGTTTTCAGGTCGTTGGACGCGCCTGGCTGACAAGACCGATGAAGCGGACCTCGCGGCGCTGGCCAAGCGCGTCATGCCGCAGATCGGGAGCAAGGGCATTTCGCTTGCGGTTGGCTATGCGGGCGCGTTTGACCGCGACGTGTCCGGCCTTTTCGATCTTGTGCGCGACGCGGAGCGCCGCGCGCGCAAGGCTGGCCGGCAGTCCGTGACGCTTCAAGATTTGCGCGAGGCTTACAAGCTTGACCGCGTCCCTTCAGAGAACGCGCTCGCCGCCGCCTTCAAGCGGCCGGTCCACCAGCGGCCCGAGCGGGCCGACGCCGAGCTACTGCCGGTGGAAGTTGAGCTGCCGGCAGACCCGATGCAGCGGCGCGGCACGACCGTTGCGGTCCCTGATTTTTCACCAACGGCGCGCGTCGGTCGCGAGCCGGAATTGGTGTCCTGACATATAAGCGAGACTTAACGTCTTTGCCCACATTTCGCACGGCCCCGCCGGAGGCCGCGCGATTTGTGTTTTCTTCACGCTAGAAACTGGAGAAGTCGGCGGCGGGCTTACAGGCCGTGCAAGTGGGGCGGTAAAATCAGAAAACCCTTGGCAACCCTTCGTCGAGAATGCACACACGGTCAGATAATCGTTGTTCACTGGCGATTTCGCGCAGCCATCGGGGTGGCTCGTCCATTTCTTCGAACGAAAGTTTGAACGAGCCATAGTGCATCGGCACGAGATGCTGTGCGCGCAGGTCTTTGAAGGCGCGCACGGCCTCATCCGGTCCCATGTGCATGTGCCGGAACGATTCGGGGTGATACGCTCCGATGGGCAACAGCGCAATCTCCGGCGCGAGGCGTTGCCCGATTTCCTGGAAGCCGTCAAAGTAGGCGCTGTCGCCCGCGTGATAAATCCGGCGGCCCTGGTGTTCGAGCACAAAACCGCCGTAACCCCGATGCTGATCGTGCAACGTGCGCGCGCCCCAGTGTTTGCCGGGCGTGAGCGTGACCTTCCAATCGCGGTGCGCAAAACTCTCCCACCATTCCAGTTCGATGATGCGCGCGAACCCGAGATTGTGCGCGAGGTCGCCCACGCCCCAAGGCATGACGCCGATCTTGGGATGAGGCAGGCGGCGCAAGGTTGGTTTGTGAAAGTGGTCGAAGTGCGCGTGAGTGAGCAGTACAAGATCGATTGGC
>CAYIOH010000206.1:0-7138 GCA_964364975.1 uncultured Bifidobacteriaceae bacterium | reverse complement strand
CCGGGCGAGGCAATCTCCTCACTGTGCGAAAAGCGCGTGGTTTGGCCCTTGCGGTAAGTCTTGGGCTGCACCGGTTCAATCGCCGGCACCACCAGAAAATGCCCGCCATCGGTCGCGCCCGTACCACTTAACCGCGTGTGACTGAAACCGAGAACCTGATCGTCGCCGTAGTAGTAGCCCGACGTGTTGAGCGCCCGTTTGTGGATCAACATGGACACGGTCTCCGGGCCAAGGCGGACCATCCCGAACGGCACCATCGCGCCGGGAAAGTTATGCCCGCAGACCCACGGAAAGCCGCCGGTGCCGATGAACGGATTGACCCAACGCCCGAATTCCTTGGGTTGAACACTTGTGTGGAGCTTGCCCGGTTTGGCCCCGACGATGCGGTTGTGTTTAAAAACCAACGCGCCGATAAATGCAGCCACCAACACCACTGCAACCAAAACCAGGCAGACAGCGAACTTCAGAAGCCGCTTCCATCCGCGAGTTTTTCGGGAATTCTTTTCTCGTTCACCGCGGGCGGGTTTTTGGTTGTCGTGACTCATAATGATTGCGGCATGAGGTTAAGGAAACCGTGAGCCTTCAGGCCGGCCCGCACGGGTGCCGGATGGCTATTTACTCCAGAGGGCGAGGGATTGGCGGATGATTTCATCCAGCTCGGCTTTCGTTTCCGAATCGCCACCAAAGTTGAATGTGCCGGTGAGATGTTTCCAATCTTCCAGCGACAGGCCGTAAAGCTCGCGCGCGATGAAGACTTCCAAGGTGGCGCGTTCTTTCACGTCGCGCGGATTTACCAACAGCTTCGCGGCGGCATCGGCGAGTTTCTTTTTCTGCGCGGCGGAAATTTCCGGCACGGGTAGTTCGTAAATGTAGAACATGTTCACCGTCGCCGACATTTTGCTGCGGATGTAATAATTCAGCGTCAGCGAATCCAGCAGGCAAAGGACCGACCGCACATCCTCGGCTGCCAGCGGCTCTTGCGACAGCTTGCCGGTCTTGGTCAATTGGTAGTTGGCCGGAATCAAATAGCTCACGGTGTCGGAGAAATAAACTCCCGCCGGCAGCAAAGTCGCAATGATGGTGCGTTCGTTGGTTGAACTGCCAACGCGCCGAAAAACCACGCGCTCAAAGTCGCAATCAAGCTGGAACTCCTTCGCTTTCCAAAGTTCGGCTAGGAAGTTTTCGAACTCGTCTTTCTTTGTCGGAACTTTTTTACCCTCGACCTTTTTCACTTCGCTTTCGCGGATGAATTGACCGAGACGGTAAAGCTCCTTGCGAAGCAGTTCGGGACGGACGGCCTCGCCTTCGGCATGAAAAACCCGCGCGGCAAAATGGCCGTCAAACTGGTGAATCATTTTACCTTCGTAAATAACTGATTCGCCCTTGCGCAGTTTGCGCTTCGGCTCTTTCAGATAAAACTTCACATCATCCGCCGGATGCAGTTCACGACGGAACTGATACCCCAGTTCACCAAGCAATTTGCGTTCGCCCCGGATTCTGCCGGCCACGGCGTAATCTTCCGGCGAACGGAATTCCATCACGGAGAGCGTTTGCGGCGAGAAACGGCGCAGCATCTCGATGCTGTAACGAATCGGCGGTGAGAAGGCGTCTTTCGGGTCGTGAAGATAAAACCGCGCGTCGAAGGCATGGTCTTTTGGCGTTGCTGCGTTCTTGATGACCTTGAAGAAGCCAAATTTGAAGCGGCTGTCCACATCGGGAAAGATTTGCTTGGTTGTTTCCCGTCCATTTTCGAGAACCTTGTATCCCCGGTTTTCAAACGAAGTCAGTTCATCGAGCCGGTGTTCGGTCATGAACCAGCGGCGAAGGTCGGCGCAGCCTTCGTCAGTCTGGATGCTGGACGGAACGAGCAGCGAGAACTGCCCTCCGTGCCTCACGAGCGAGAGGTCGCGCTCGATGAAAAGCTTGAAGAGATTCCAGTCACCCGTGCCCTGCTTCTTGAAAACCTTGCCGAAGTATTCCTTGTGGCGTTCGTAGTATTCTTCGTGTTCGCGCCAGCGGGCGGCAAACTCGGCGTTGGTTTTCAGTTCCTGCTCGAACCATTTCTCGAACGCCGGGCCGTCCATGCCCATCTTGCTGAACTGTGGTTTGCCACGATAAAAGTTGGCGGCGAATTCCTTGCGGATTGGTTTGAAGCCCTCCCACGGCGGATTGCCGATGATGCCGTCGAAACCACATTCATTGGCCGGCCGCGCTTTGCCGTCGCGATCAAACCACGCCGGGAAGAAACTCAGCGCGACGAAGAGCGGCGGGGCGGGCAGCGTTTCGTTTTGGAAATGTTCGGTGAGATTTTCGCGGAGTTTGGCCTGGAGTTTCAGGGCTTCTTCGAGCGGCGCGTGATCGGACGGGTTGGCGATGTATTGCTCGCGGAGGGCGCAGAGTTTTTTCATCGCGTCGCCGCAGACTTCGGTGAGATAGCGGACCTGCTCGGCGGGATCGGTGTCCACGAGCGAATCGGCGCAGATGAAGTTGAGGCGCAGACTGGGCAGCGTGCGGTTGATGTCGCCGGTGAGACGGCGGAAGTTGTAATCCTCGGTGGAGAGTTTGACCGCTTCTTTCCAGAGGTTGGTTTTGGCGACTTCAATGGCCCCGGCGTCTTTATCCACGGCGAAGATGTGGCGGAGCATGATCTGGGCTACGAGGACGCGGCGTTTGACGAAGTTCCAACGATCACGAAAGGCGCGGGCCTGCTGGACGTTCGGCGGAGTATCGAGGAGATCGCCGCCGTTCTGCCAGTTATTGACCCAGCGGCAGGATTCATCAATGCGCTGGTAATGCCGCCAGACGGCACGCAGGACTTTGATGAGGAAGCCGCCGCTGCCTCCCGCCGTGTCGCCGATGGCGAGGCGGGTGATCTGCACCATGAGCGCGTCGGCGGCGGTGAAGTCGGCCTTGCCAGCGCTGACGGCGTCGCAGATTTGGGTGACCAGCGGGCCGAATAAACCATCCACGAGACTATCGGACATCGGCATGGTGATGGTGGCCGGAGTGTAAAAGATGCCTTCGTCCTTGCGATTGGCAGCGAGGAACATTTCGTAGGACTTGCCGAAGATGTCCTCGTTGATGAGGCGGTAGTTGTAGTGGACGATGCCGCGTTGGAACGTTTTGCTCCACTCGTCCACGCCGAGCACGGCTTCAAGCAGGCGCGAGAAGCAGTCGAGATTTTTTGGATCATGATCAAGCTCTTCCCAGATGGAACGCTCGAACAGTTCGGTGTCGTAGTAGTCCTCGAAGAATTCCTCGAAGTCTTTGAGAAACTGCCAGACGATGCGGTGCGAACCTTTGGCCGACCATTTTTTCTTGGCGCGCTCCCAATCGTCCTGCAACTGCCGGTAGCGAACCAAACTGTGATCTTCCATCGTCTTGGCGAAGATGAGTTGGTTCAGGAGTTGAATGACGAGCTCGTCGTGCTTGCTCTGATCTTTGAAACGGACGGGTTCAAAAGCGCGAAACCAATCCTGAAGCTGCTCGAAGAAGGAGCGGTCGAGGTCGGGCCGGACTTCGCCGTCTTCTTCGTCGCGAATGACATCAAGCAGGCTCTGCTTGGCCAAAGTGCGTTCGAGCAAATCGGCGAAGGAAAGTTTGGCGAAAGGCTTGAGGGGTTGCCAGACATCGCGGGCGCTGTAAAGGTAGGCGTCGCGCAGATCGGTGAGGACCAGATACTCGGAGTGGCGGAGGTATTTCTCGACTTGATCGCGGTGCCCGGTCGGTTCGAGGGGAAAACTTTTCAGCAATTCCGCATCGTAAGAATGAAACAACGGTTTGAGTTCAATGACGATTGAGGATTCCTCTCTGGCGTCCAGCTTGAAATCCACGAACCCCTTGCCGAGACCGACCTGGGGCAACGCGGGGGCGTTCAGGAAAACTTCCGCGAGCGGGCGGAATAGTCCCTCGGCAGCGGTTTCCGGCTTCGTCCCTTTCTGAAGCTGATCCAGATAGGTACTGATGGGGCTGTAACCGGTCTTGAAGCCGGAATCGGGCAGCAACGGCGTGACCTCGATTTCGTTGAGGTCAACCAAGCGACGGAGTTCCTGTAAAATTTCTTTGGGCTGCACTGTTGGCCCGCGATTGTCAGGAGGATTGGAATTTTATCAAGCACGGACATGCCTGAGCATCACGTTGCTGCCGGAGTTCATCGAGGGACCGGCGGTGTTGCCGTTCCAGGGTTCCCCAATGGTCGTCGCGCTCCGCGCATTCGGCATCGCAGAAGTCGCGTTACTGCGGTTCGGGCATTTCGAGAAGAAGCTGCTGCAACTAATGCTCGTGGATTCAGTTCTTCAACAACCACACTTCGCTGACACGCGATTGCTGTCGCCAATTGAGATGGGCTTCCTCCGGCAGCGGCTCGAAAGTCAAAACCAGCTTGCCGTCCTTCACCAGCTCCGCCGGCACGGGGAATTCCTTGAACTCACCGATGTCGTGCCTGGCCTCCCGCGTCGGGGTCAGGAGTTGGCCGTTGGCCCGCAGCTTCGCCTGGCCGTAGCCGGTCAACCGCACGCGATACGAGGCCGCCGGGTCGAGACCGTGATACTTCAACCCCAGCGGCCAATCCGCACTGGTCTGCCACGAGAGACGGCGCCGGCTGAATCCACCGTCCCACGCCCAGTAACCGGGGTTCGGATTTCTCTCCATGAGCGGGTCGGTGTTGATGCCCTCGCCGCGGACGACGTGAGGTGACTTGGCAATGTTAGCAACCTCGTCGTAGAAGCTGCCCGGGCCGGGATTTTCCCACGTGCGAATCGTCTCCAGCGCCTTGAGCTTGTCGGCTTCAGCCGGCAGCTTGCGGATGCGAGCGAATTCGTCCTCCAGCCACCAACGGTTGTTGAGCGGGCGATCCACGAAATCCAGCACGGCGCCACGCTCAGAGCCGCTGGCGTGATACAACGGGACGCTCGTTTGCAGTTTGATGGACTTGAACAAATCGGCGCAGAGATCAACGATGCGCGTGCGCAATTCCACCTTGACCGGCGCGGAGGTCGCGCGCTGTAACACCGCGAGTGCGGCGTCCATCGCGGCGTCGGCACCGCGCGTCTTGGCGTCCGCCAGAACCTGATTCGCTTCGCGCTCCAACTCCGATTCGTAAATCAGCCGATGGCGATCCCAGGCATCATAGTAAGCGCGGAGCAAACACAGTTGCCAGCGCCAGTTGCCGCGCAACTCCGGCGCATCGCGTTCGAGCTTTTGCCAGAGCGTCAACGTCGCGTCCACGCTGCCATTCTCTGCCAGCGGACCCTCCCAGTTCCTTTCCAGCGCGAGAATGCCATCTGCGGCGGACTCGGCGACGGCGGAACCGAAGAAGCAGCGCGTGTATTCGAGCAGGATGTCGCGTGCTTCCGCCTCCGGCTGCCAGCCCAACCGACTCCAAACCGTTTTGTTCACATCGTCATGCACCCCGTCGGAATAAGTGATGAACCCGCTGGTGTAGGGGCCGAAATAATCCTGAATGAGTTTGTAATACACCGGGCGCGGGTTGGCCGATTCGCGGCCCAAAGTGAGATGGAACGCCGGGTCCCACCAGGCTACCGGATATTGGCAACGCACAGTGTGCGTGATGTCCGGATAATCGCGCAGGCCGTAGCGTTGCGGCAGGCGGGCGCGGGTTCCCGGAATGGGCGGACTGCTCGGGCCAGCGACCAGGCCACCGAGCCAGTCGGGCATTTTTTCATTGATCCAATTGTGGACGAAATCAACTTGCGGCTTCTCGAACCCTTGCATCGATAGCCAGATTTTTGCGCGTGGATGGTGTTTGGCGAGCAGCTTGGACAAGTCCTCCAGAAATGGCATGACGAGTTGCGGTGCGTTGTTGCCCGGATCTCCGCCGGGGAAGAAGACCCCGTCGAGGCGCGTGCAGTCGCGGTAAAACTTCTCGTGCTTCTCCAGCGCCTCCGCGCTTTTGGCGGCGTCCTTGAGATCAAACGTTGCCGGCGTCCAAACCCAATAGTCCAGTTCGTAACGGGCGCAGATTTCGCTGAGCCTGCGGTTCATGACGTCGCGGGGCAACGGCATGAGCGGGCTGGGCCGGTCGTCTTGGAACGGAATGTTTTCGATGCTGTTGGCGCCGAACAGGGCCAGTTCGAGGATGTATTGCTCGTATTGCTTGTCGTCCCAGCCATCATAGCTGTTCGCCGTGTGCCGGTAGCCGAGTTGGTGGCCGCGGATCGGTTGTGCCGGCGCGGTGGCGATGTCGAGGCCGGCGGAGATGCTAGCGGAGCCTTTGGCCCAATTCAGCGATCGCAACAATTGACCGACCCCAAACAGCGCGCCGCGCGCGTCCGCGCCGTGAATCCACACGACCGTCGGCTGCGTCCCCCGCCCTTCGACGACCAGACGAAAACCTTCCGGGCGAAGTTCCGGCAAATCCTTGACTTGGCGTCGGGGCATTGCTCTCGGCCAGGCAGCGTCGCCAGAACCCGACGAAACCGCAATCACGACACCCGCTGTCGGCCAGGCCGCGCTGACAGGCCAGTCCAAGCCCGTGCGCTTCTTAACTTCTTCCACCAACACGCGTGCCGCCGTTTGCTCGGCCGCAGGGAGAGTGCCCGACCGGATGACGACCGTGGCTTTGGACAAATCAAGCGTCGCTGCCGTCGCGTGGCAAGTCCACGGCAAACCCAGACCGGTCGCCAACAGCACAATGGCAGCAGTTAGAACTTTTTGCATTTGCGAAATGAGCGGAGCTGGTTGGCCGGAACACCTCGTGTTGGTTTTCATTGCGTTCATGGCCGTAGTCGAGCATCCCGGCCTCGGTTGGTCAATGCGCAGTTGGCGGAGTTGACGCGCAACCCGTCTCATCTGCCACCCGATTTCCCCTTTGCTCAGGAACTGAAGCGTGAAGCACTCCTCGACCCTTCCTCAACGACTTCGCGCCACGACGCCGTAGATTTTTGCATCGCGCAGATAGAAGCGCAGCCGTAGTGAGCGGCCAGCGAGATCGCTGCCCACCTTTTCGCCCCAGCGCAGCGGCAGTGCATGGTCGTCCACATTCTCAAACAGGCAATGCGCACGTTCGTAGCCGGGAATCACGTTATCCTGCTCGTCGAGCAACTCGGCCATGATGTAAGCCTGGCCGGGCGATTCACTGGGCCGCCAACGCGCGTCGGCGTTCAATACCAGCCCGCCT
>CAYIOH010000205.1:0-7166 GCA_964364975.1 uncultured Bifidobacteriaceae bacterium | reverse complement strand
CAAGAAGCGTGAGGACAAGATCGCCAAGTTCCGGCGGTATGACGGGAGCGCGATCCGACAAAAATGCCTCCGGTGGGTAACGGACAATGCCGCCGCTATCGAAGCCGTCGAGCCGATGGAGCTAGACGAGTGCGCCACTGACCGCCAAGAGGATGTTTGGGAACCGCTGGTCGCCATCGCCCGCGTTGCTGGCGATGACTGGGAGGCCCGCATCCGGGACGCCGCCCGCCATCTCTCAGGCGGTGCCACCACGGCAGCGACTGAGGCCATCGGACACCAGCTACTTTCCGCCATGCGTGAATACTTCGCCACCAACGGCGACAAGGTGGACACAAAGACCCTGATTGATTGGTTGAATGGTTTTGGCGAATTCTCCGGCATAAATGGGAATCGAGGCATCACACCATACTTCTTAGCCAAGAATTTGAAGCCCTACGGCATTGGGCCGCACAACCTGAAAATGGACGGCAAGGTGCTCAAAGGCTACGACCGGACCAGCTTCGACGAAGCTTTCCAAACTTATCTTTCGTCGCCTGCCCCCGATTCTGCCGTTTCAAAACGCTACTCCGCTACTGAGGCCGTAAACATCGAGGAAAACCCGCTTTTGGAATCCGCTACCGAAACGAATGGTAGCGTTTTTGAAAATGCGGTTCCAGCCAATGTTTTTACGGATGGTAGCGGAGTAGCGGATTCAAAGTCGGAATCCGCACCGGCAGAGGAAAAGGAACTTGTTGAAGCCGACCTGTTATGACTACCCCGCACGACATTTACTTGGAAGCGACCCAGCGCGGTCTGAGGCTAGAGCCTGCTGGCGATAAGCTGGCGGTGATCCCTAAAGGCAAGTGCCCGCCGGATTTTGCCGACGTGTTGCGCCTGCACAAGCGCGAGTTGCTCGACTGGCTCGAAACCAAAAACGCACATCTGCCCTCCGACTGTGTTCCGTGGCTCCATGTCGCCCGGCAAATCCTGAGTGGGGAGTTTGTCGGCTGTGATGATTCAACACGCGCGAGCCTCACCATCGGGTTGCGTGGCATCCCGCATCCGCTCTGCTGTCGCGCCCTTGAACGGCTTGGTGATCGGCGATAGCTGGCGACACGGACGCCTTCGGTTGCATTACCTGCCGGGAATCGAGAGACGGTCATCAACTGGGACCCGATTGCGGTTGACTTACGCTCTTTCTGCTAATTCCCTGCGACAGGCTGGGCACTCTCGCAAAATTGATCCAGCGTGCCAAGAGAGGTCCAGATACCCAGGGTCCGCTTGTCCGCCGAAGTTGAGTAAATGGCTCGAATTGGTCAGGAGTCTTTGCTCAACGCCATTGCCACACAACGCCGCAAGATCACCCCATCGCGGTTTCTCGTCTCCACGGAAAAAGCAGCAGAATTTGTCTCCGAAAACGCTCTTTAGTGCGACGACATAAAGTTGGTCGCCCCTGTCTAGGCTGGGAATGCACTTAACGCAAATAACTATCACGAGCCGGTAAGGCTCCGGTAACTTCAGCTTGGTACACTGGCCACTCAAGTTCTTCGGTGAAATGTCGGCGATTCCCTCAAGGCCGTTGTGCTCGGGACAGAAATGTGCGACCCAAGGCCAGTCCAACTTGTCGAACCAAATGATGTCCTCCTCTTTGTTCTTTGGGCGTGTGGGCACCCCGTAAATTTGCCTGTGACAGTAATTGCACTCCATCGGCTCGTGGCACTGTTGCATCCCTGGCAAAAACAACGGAGGCTTGCGAGACCGGGGACAGGTGTGCCCTCGATCTGTGCAGAGTTGGAATGCCGCGTTCCACCGCCGCCGCCCCTGTCCCAGCCTTTTTATGACTAGCCAATGGCCGCAATTCCCCCAGCAAAGTTGAGGTTCACTTGGCATCTCTGAACCTCGCAAAAAGCATAACCGCCAGTGACGCATGTAAGCATCCGACAATTGCCTGCGCCGGGTGCAATACGGAGCCGTTCACCCGCTCCCGCCGTTGGATTTCCCAATCTGCCGTTGTCCGCGCTCTATCTGGTCGGCTGCAAGGCGGGCTTCCGCAAGACTCTCAAATCCCAACTCGCTCTGACCGGCATACTCAATGGTGTAACCCGCTTCTGGGTTGCCCGTAATTCGTGCGCGATTAGCTGGCATGGGCGCCGGCGTTACGGCCTTTTTGCTTTGCAAGATGCTGGCAACGCCCCAAACGGCACCAGCCGCCGCCAAGATGCAGACCCATTCGACCAGAAGCCTCTCGGTGTCGAGCTTTACACCGGCCACCGTCGCCCCCTCGTACTCCGGCGATGGCGGTGCAAGAATTAGATGGTACCCCGCATTATGCTCCGAACGCGCCCCATAAGAATCACGCGTGCCCGTTTGGTAGAAGGTGTGAAGCCACGGCGGGAATAAACTGCTGACGAAAATCGCCCCAGCCGCGAAAATCAAAATCGTTTTCCGTCTATCAGATTTGATGTTCAAGAGTGCTGCCTTTACGGTCATTTCTTCACTCCCATTCTAAATACAACAGTTCAACGCACTTCCCCTTAGCGTAAAATACGTCAGGAGTCGAACCGAAGTCAATGTGGTACACGTCCCCGTTCTCTGAAGTGATTACCTCGAACTCCGCTCCGATAACCGATTCAATCGTCGCCACAACAGCAAAGCGATTTGCGAAACTGCCGGGACTGTGTGGGTTGGGTTTCAGTAGGGTTTCAGCTTGTTGTGGGCTGCAACGCAACACCAGACGAAGGTTGAGATCGTGGAAATGGCGGCTACGATATAATTCAAACAATGTGAATGAAGAAATCGAGAAATGTCCGGTGAACTCGCCATCCCTTTCTGACACGTCATCCAAACATGCTTCCATGGCGATGGGTCGCCCGTTTGTACGAATCAGGGCTTTTGTGAGATCAGCCGTGAAGAATTTGCCCCAGCCACGGTCGGGGAGCGATTCCACCCAGTCACTACAAGCGTTGTGCCGGGACGCCATCTCAAGGAGTATCGCTTTTTCTCGTTTCGCTTTTTCTGACACCTGACCGGAGGCGACTTTCTGCTCATCCTGAGAACAGCCGCTGACCCATAGCGCCACCACTGTCATAAAGACCGCTGCTTTAGTAGGGTTCATGGTTTATCATTGCAGATTTCCATTATGCAAAGTCCACATAATGAAGCCCCCCTTTTCCATTAAAAGTCAAGCATGTGCAAGCCACATGCCCGATGAAACGGACGCACCAACGGCCAGAGCGCAACATAATCGGCAGACGTATCCGGCTGGCTCGTTCAAAGTGTGCGCCGCCAGTTTCGCAAGATGACCTCGCCGGGAGGTTGGCCGCCCGTGGAATCAGTCTCGACCAAACGGCAATTTCACGGATTGAGAATCAGACCCGTTACTTGATGGACTACGAAATCGCGGCGATTGCCAAATGCCTCAAAGTTTCGGTTGGCTGGCTGTTTGGAGAGGGCGGCTAATGGTAGCGGCTTAACGCCGGTATGCCATTTCATTCAAACCAGCGGGCAAATGTCTGTGCAGGCACCCCAGCTTACAATTGTTGCCACCGATCATTTTGCAGTTTCTTACTCTCAGCAACTTGTTCGGGGGTCAACTTTGCGGCGAGCCGTTCGCTGGCGCGGCGGGCGTTAGCGTAACCCTGCGCCGCCGCCCGGTGATACCAGCGGAGCGCGGCCACCTTATCCTCTGCAACTCCCTCCCCGCACTCGCAACATGAGCCGAAGTTGTACTGCGCGATTGCGTGCCCCTGGTTGGCCGCCTTGCGATACCACTTGGCCGCCTCAGCTTGGTCCTTCGGGACGCCCAAATTGAAATCATAGCAGTAACCGAGATCGGCCTGCGCTTCGTCCAACCCTTGCGCCGCCGCCTTCCGAAGCCACTGGATTGCCTTGAAGTAATCCTGCGGGACGCCGTGTCCATTCACATAGCACTTGCCGAGATTGCATTGTGCCTCGGGCAACGCTTGCTCCGCCGCTTTGCGAACCCACCTGGCTGCTTCCGTGTAATCCGGCGGGACACCACGTCCCAGAGCATAACATCCGGCGAGGTTATTTTGGGCCTTGGCATCGCCCCGCTCCGCCGCCGCCTTGCGATACCACCCGACCGCTTGTCCGTAATCCGGGCGCTCCACCTCATTTTTGCAGAACCACCAGTCGAGGGCACCCTCTGCCGAAGCGTGGCCTCGCTTCGCCGCCTTGCGGTAATACTCGATTGCCTTGGCAGTATCTTGCCGAACACCCAAACCCTGCGCGTAGCAGACGCCGACGCGGTATTGCGCCATGACCAATCCTTGCTCTTCCGCCTTGCGAAACCACGTCACCGCTTGCGCCCAATCTTGCGCAACGCCGTATCCGTTGGCGTAACAGTAACCAAGATTGCACTGGGCCTCAGCCAACCCTTGCTCCGCCGCCTTCCGACACCACTTCTCGGCCAAGGAGAAGTCTGGCGTCACGCCGCCGTAGCCCCCGCCGTAATACCAAGCCACGTTGTTTTGGGCGCCGGCGTCGCCTTGCTGTGCCCCTTGATGAAACCATTCAAAGGCTTTCTCCAAGCTAAACCCCTCCACGGCTTTCGTAGAATACGGCTCGAAGTCCTCGCCGTAGTACGGACGCCAACTGAGCCTGAAATCCGCCTTGCCGGAGCCTTGTGCCGCCGCCTTGCGAAACAAGTTGAGTGCCTCCGCGCAGTCCTGTGCCACGCCGCGCCCCTGCGCGTAGCAGACGCCGAGCAGGTAATAGGCGTCGGGGTGGATTGGTTCCCTCGCCTCCCCGTGCAGTTGCTCAGGCTCAGAAAACTCTTGGTTTTGTAACATCTCGCGCCCCTCGTTCTATCACAACCCTGGCCAACCTGACATGCCCGTGCCCGGTGCGCATCACGTCCACGCTGCAAATACGTGAAAAAACAATTCCGAAAAAAGGTTGACGCAAAAATAATCCGCAATGACGCGGCCTCCGAGCACTCTTCACAATGCGACCCGCGAAACCCCGCGCCATTCCAAGCGAAAATCAAATCCATCCAAGCCGTGGCCCCCCCATCTCCGAGTTTCTGGCTCGCTGCTGAAAACCGCTCCCTACCCAACCGCATGAACCCCCAATCCTCCGGGCAGTAGCGCGGGTCTTGGCGTTGTCGTTCACGGCACATATTGCAGGCGGAAAAAGCCAACGGAGTTCGTAATGAACAGGTATTGCGAATTGGTCACGTCCGTCGGGCTGAATAATCCCCCATTCCAATTCGCCCACGCTCCGCCGAGGTCCGGCTCGAATTGAATCTGATAGTTGTCATACGGAGACAGGCTTGCGGAATCCAGCCGCATCATCGGCAACACCGTGGGTGACACGGCGGCGGCGGGTGGCTGGGCGATTTCAACCGTCGGCGTGTTGGTGTAGCCGATGCCTGCGCTCGTGATGCTGATGTTCGTCACCACCCCACCGGAGATTTGGGCAACTGCCGTGGCATTGGAACCGCCGCCATCAGCAACAATTGTAACCGCCGGAGTGGTAACGTAGCCGGAACCGCCGCTGGTCACCGTCGCGCCGACGACAAACCCATTGACCACCTGTGGTGTGGCGAACGCTTGGGCCGGCACCGGATTGAGCGCTAGCCGATAATCTCCACTGCCCACGACACCCGCGACAATTTGCGTGTAAATGGTATCGGTGGCCGTGAAGCTGACTGGCTGGTTTGACCAATACCACGCCACCGACTGCTGCAATTGATAGACGCCGCCAAGGGTTAGATTGGAGAAGGACAGGAAGGACATGGGGGCGATGCCCAAGGCCGGATTGGGAATAAACGGCGGTTGAATGACGACCAACGGCGCGTTGGTGTAACCGTAACCCGCGTCGAGAACATTGATGGCCGTGACCACACCATTGCTAACCACAGCGACCGCCTGTGCCCCGCTCCCGCCACCGCCGATAAATCGAACCAGCGGTGTGTTGGTATAGCCGTAGCCGACATCGGTTATGTTCGCGGCCACGACAAACTCATACGCTAGAACGGCGCTGGCCGCTGCAACGCGGGGCAGTTTGCACTTGCCCGCGCTGCCGGCGTTATACATCGCGGCGATTTCATTCGATGCTAGGGCGCGATTGTAAATGCTCACTTCATCAAGCAAACCATTGTAGTTCTGTTCGGGCGGGTTGGGGCCAAAGCGCAGCTTGGCGCTGGAACCGCTCCAGGTACCGCCGCCACCCGAGTAGACCTGACTGCCATTGTAGAACAACTTGTATGTCCCCCCACTGTGGGTCACCGCTACGTGCGACCACACCCCCGTACTTATGCAGACCGGACGGCTGCTTACGGCCCAATTTGCAGTACCTGAAAAAAGCAGAGCGCCATCATAGAAAACGCCGAACACCCAACCATCATAATCACCGAGGGACTTGCCCACAAAGGCAGTGCTGAAGGAAGGTAAACTCGCTGGCTTAACCCAGCATTCAATGGTGAAATCCGCCGCACCACCGGCGAAATTGAAAAATGGATCGGTGCCAGCACTTACGACATCATCTACGCCATCGAGGCTGAATGCCTGGCCGATTATGCCCGTTGCACTGGCGCTTGGACCGTTGAGCAGCGTCCCGTTATTCGTGCCCACAATGTCCTGTGCCGTTCCATCTCCCGGCCACCAACCGACCAGCCCCGAAGGCGGGGGGACGCAAGGCCAGATTCCAGTGGAGATAGACAAATCATCCATCCGCCCCCAACCCGTGCTGGCGTCCGTGATTAAAACCTGCAAGTACCGGGCAGTTCGTATCATGTTCGTTTGATATACCAATGCATCATCAACCGACATAGCTACAGACGCAGCACCAACTGCGAATGTGAACTTATGCCATCCAACAGTGCGAATCGGCCCCATGTTAATTGCGCTGCACTGAATCGGGCCCACACTCCCGCTGCAATCTTCGTTAGCCCAGGCATAGTAGTGGTTCATTGTCATTGGCGGAGTAGTTCCCCAACCACCATCCAACATCGAAAAGCCAGCGAGTGGCGTCGAGTTTGTGGCCTCCAGTAGCCGAAAAAACATGTACTGATACAACGGTGGGTTAGGGCCACAATCGTCGTAAAAGTAGAACTCAACATTCGTTGTGTTCTGGGGAAGCTCGGTCAGGATGTAGGGGGCGGCATAGGGAAACTGTCCCAAAAGGTTTTTCATCGCACTTGAGCGAAGGCCACTGGGAGACAT
>CAYIOH010000204.1:0-7184 GCA_964364975.1 uncultured Bifidobacteriaceae bacterium | reverse complement strand
TAGAAGCGATGTGCGTGAATGGCCCTCGGAAAGCCGGATGCGGGAAAACCGCTCGTCCGGTTTGATGAGGGGCGGAGCGTGACGGTCATTGGCCTCGTGCCTCTTCAACCCGTCCGCTCCGCCTACTCTACTCATGTCGTTTACTCCCTCAGGCCGCCGAGCAGGTCAAACGAATAGAGACGCGCGTTCTTCAAGTAGAATTCCAAGCGCACGGGTCTTCCTTTCAGCGTGCCGAGGGAACGTTTCCATTGAACCGGCGCGGCCAGCGCATCCCCAGAAATCTTTCGGCAGTCGCTCCGGCTGAAACCACGGAGCGGCTTGCCGTCGGGGTCGAGGATCTGCACGGCCACCTCGCCCGCCGGCGTTTCCAGGTTCAATGTCATCGTTTTGGCGTCCAGCTTCAACAGCGGCGTTCTGAAACTCCCGCCCGCGGCTCCGGCTTCGCGCGCCACGTAACGGTCGCGCTTCATTTTGACCAAACCGATCTGGCGCTCCTCGAACCGGTTCACCTTGTGCCCGCTCTTGTAGCCGCCGTAGTAGAGATAGACTTCATCACCCACCGGAACTTGTTCATCAATCCAGGCATGGGCGTGGTCCCGCGCGCCTTGCTGCGGGTCACGGTCAAAGAATTTGGCGCGGTCGCGGGTCCAGTGTTGGCCATCACGCGTCCACGCCAGCGTGGTGTAGCCGATGCCGTAAGCGTCAGGCGGCTCAGGCGGTTGGTCGGCTTTCAAATCGTCGCGCAGCACTTTCACCATGCCCATGATCAGGTCGCCGCGCGCAAGGTAGCCGTCCATGGCGTAGAACTGCGTTTCGCCTTCGTCCAGTTTGTCATCCGGCGTGAGCACCAGCCACGGTTCGCTCCAGTGCAGGAGGTCGTTGCTGGCGCTGTGCTTCGTGACGCGGCGCGTGCCCGACCAGGTCGGTCCGGTGATGTAGAAGGAAACTGTCGCCACGTAGCGCTGGCGCAACGGATCCCAAAAGAGGCCGGTGATATCGTGATTGTGGGCAAGCACAACGTCCGGCGAAAGCGGCGTCCAGGCAAGGCCATCAGGCGACGTGGCGATTCTCAATCCGCCGCCGTGGTACCAAGCGAATTTGAATCGCTCCGCCGGCTTCGGAAACCACGTGCCTTCATCAAGCACGCTCACGCCGAATTGAATCGTGGCCGGGTCCGGCAGAACCCGGTGCGGACGATTCCAGTGAATCCCGTCGTCGGATTCGAGATAGCCGATGTGCGACTGACCTGTGTTGAAGTCTTTCGTGCGGACTCCATACCAAAGTCGGAAGCGTTTGCTCGCAGCATCCCGGACCACTGTCATGTAGGGTTGGAAACAGCCGTCTTCACGACCGGTCACGACGGGATTCGGGATCGCGGGATCGCGCACCGGCAGGTTCACCTTGCGGGCGATGTTCGAGCTGCTTTCGATGAGAAAATCGTCAAGCAACAGGTGCGGGCCAGGCTTAAGCTCGATTGGTCCGCGAGCAGAGGCGGCGGGCGAAGCGGGCGAATAAATCGCTGCGGTGTTTCCGCTCCCTGCCACGGCAGCGGTCATTGAAAACGACACGCACACACTCAGCACAAACTTCATTCTGATCCCTGAGTTCATGCGCGGCCTCAACTTAACCGCCAGACGCGTGTGCCGAATGGCTCGAAGTGTTCGCGCAATTGCCCCTTGGTCCAGGCAACGGAGCGTTGCTCGAACATGGCTTCGCACCGGCGAAAGTGGCCCAGGCCCTCGAACGTCACATCCACCGGGTTGCCATCGGCGTTCACGGCGATGAGCAGGGTGTCGCGGCCCAGCGGTTTCGCGAGCCATTCGATGCCGCGATCCAGGCTGTGGCCTCGTGATAGGTGAGTTTGAGCGGCAGCTTCACGGGCGGCGAGGCGAGCGCGGGGCGCACTTGCGCCAGTTCGCGGACGACGGTTTTCAGGTCGTTCCAGAGCGGCGCTTCCGGCGGCGTGTAGGCAAGTCCCCACCAGATGAGGCCGTTGACGCCATGCACGACGGACTGCCACGCCATGAAGCGCAGTTGCGCCGCGGTCGGGTAAAGCACCATGGCCGGATTGCGATCCTTCTCGCGGAGCATTTCCCACGCGAAACCTTGCAGGACGGTGAAAACCGTGCGGCCCGGTCCGGCCACGGCGCGCATCTTGTCGGCGTACTGGCCCACCTGGCTGAGCGTGTCGTTGAGCAGGTCCCCCTGCCGGCCGTCGGGCCAGAGCGCATACATCTCACGGATGCCGTGCGGGATCACGGGATAAATGTCTGTGGCCACGATGTCCGCGCCGGGATTATAGGCTTGCAGGGTGGAAACGAGGTTCGTGGGGGATTGGTTCAGGTAGAGCGGATGGACGGGATCAAGTCCGCGGATGAATGCAGCGGTGGTATTGATCTGTTCCGCCGAGACGCGCTGCTTCAGCGGCTCTTTCCAGACAAACGTCGGTTCGTCCTCGGTTTCCCAAAACAACAGCGCCGGATGGTCGCGGAGGGCTTCGATGGTTTGCCGCATGCGGCTTTCGGCCTCGGCGCGTTTCTCCAGCGGCAGCGAGCCGAGCGCGCTCCAACCCCACAGGCCGAGTGTGTGAGCTTCGTCGTATGCGGCGCGGGTTGGGCTGCGATTGATGAGATTGAAGCCCGCTTCGCTTGCCTCGCGCAATGCGCCGTCGTGCTTCGGCACCTGGTAGAGGCCGAAAATAAACTCGCGTTTGCCCTGCACGCGCAACATGCCGTCGCGGTCGGGGCGGACCTTTGGGGATGAGGCGGCAAATGCGCCCGGCACAACTGGCAGCGCAGCGGCCGCAAAGGCGGCAGTTTGAAGAAAATGGCGGCGATTCATAGTCGTGAACTCACGCTAGACAGCGTGCGGCGGTTCGACAAGATGGAACTCTGGCGGGCTTGGGCCGACGGACTCCGATCCGGCACAAGTTCAGTTCCGGGTTCAATGCATCGCCATCTCGTACGGAGCAATCTTGATCGTCTTTCCGTCTGCCAGCCGCACGGTGGCCGGACGGCTGCTGAAGTTGAGCAGGGCGACTTTGCCGTTTTCGAGCACGCTCCAGAAGACGGTGGCGGGCTTTTCCATTTGCAGCGCGGCGCGGGTTTGCGGCTGAAGCGACGGCGTCTTGAGGAGCAACTCGCGCACGAATTCGGCATAGGAACGCGAAGGGATCAAGTCGCCATGCCAGAGAACCACGCGGCCTTTGCCGGTGTCACCCGCCAGCCATTTCTGGGCAATCGAGGTGTCGCCTTCGACGGTGGACGGATTGCCGCGTGGGTTGGGCGCGAAGACCAAAGTGCCGCCGTTACGCACCCATTGATCCATTCGCTCCAGGACGGGCTTCTCGGTGACCGCGCCCCAGAGAAAGAGCAGGACCTGGTAGTGATCCAACGCGCCGTCCAGAATCATTTGCTCGCCGGCGTAATCAAAATCCACCTCTTCGCGCATAGCGCGGCCCACGGTGAAAAAGGTCGAGGCCCAGCGGTAACGGACCAGTTCGTCATCCAGTTTCAACGCGGTGTCGGGGTAGAAGGCGGCCACATCAATGATGGGCTTGGCGCGTTGATCCAGAAATGGTGAATACTTCAACCAGGCATCCAAGGCCTGGTCGTTGGCGGTCAGATTGCCGAGATAATAGAAGAGGTGGACTGCGCCAGTGGTCACGGCGTTGAACAATCGCGCCATGACTCCACGCTTGCTGCCGAAGCCGCCGGGTTCATAGCCAATGGGAATGTCGTAGAACCTTGCCGACGACGACGCCATCCGGGTGATGGTGAAATTGTCGGTGAAATCGTCGCCTTCGTTGGTGAGACGCATGCCGCCGTGGACTTTCGCCATGCTCCGCGCTTGGAAGCTATAATCGGTCCCGATCTGAACCGGCCCCCAGCCGCCGGATGACTGGTGGATGACGGTGTTGGGCAGCGCCGCGCGGGACCAGACGGCCCATTGCTCGCACCATTCGCTCATGGCGCCCATGTACCAATCGGCGAAATCGAGTCGCTTGCGCCGGGTGACGGCAGTCTCGGGCATGAACGTTTTGATCTGATCAAATCCCGCATAGCTGCCGTCCCAAGCCGTATTCAGCCGCGTGACGTCGCCATATTTTTTTTTCAGATGATCGCGGAACGCCGCTTGGGCGAAGTCATCACCGGCCCAATAGCCGATGTGCGTGTGGCCCTGGCGGAAGCCGTATCCGGGACCTTTGGCCGGATACTGGGCTTCGCCGTAGTCACCGCTCGGCCCAAGCCGGATGCCGAGCAGCGATTTGCGGTGGCCATAATGTTTGCCGAATTCAGCGATGAAGCGGCTCGCGTACTCGGTCTGGAACGGATGGAAAATTGTTTGCGTGTCGTGAACGATGCCATGCTCGAGGCATTTGAACCCGATGTTGTTCGTGGAGTCGTAAAGCCATGCGGGCAGCGCATAACCGGAGCCGGCGAGCAGCATGGGGAACCACTGCAGGCCGTGCTGCTCGATCTCGTTCAGAATGGCGTCATAATAACTCCAATCGTAAACCCCGGGCTTGCGCTCGACCCAACCCCAGCGAACGTAGGTCTCCACGCCGTTGAAGCCGATCGCCCGGATCAGCGGCAGCTCGTTTCGAAGGCCAGCGAGCGCATTGGTGACGAGATCGGGATTCGCTGCGTCTCCGGCAGCGGAAGTGACGCGCTCGGAAGGGACGGCGAATTTGACGGCGGGTTCGACGAGCGGCGCTTCCTCAAGTTGCGGTTGTTCGTCGGTCAGGATCACGGCGCGCAAGTAATCGAGCCCTTCGATCCGCAGGCTGTTGGGAGGAGGCGATCGGTCGTAGCTGAAAACGGCGCGACGAATGCGACCGGTGTTCACGCGCGCAATGCCCCACTGCCGGGTTTCCGGCACACCCGGCGAGAGCGTGATCAACCCATAGCCGCGGTCGAGGAACTCAACGATGAGCCACGACTTTCCAGTTGAAGACGAGGGGAGCGAAAGGTGATAGGCCGCGCGTGTGTAGTAATTGCGGCTCGGATTGAGGCGGGCAACTTTTCCTGCCTCTGTTTTTTCAATGTGCCAGTCGGAATCGGCCGCCTGTTCAAGGTGGATTCCTTCTGTTTTTGGCGAGGCCGCCTCCCATCGCGCAATCTCCGCGCCGAAGATGTTGGAGGTAAAGACCATCCCAAGCAGGGAGCAGATCAATGTGGCAGGCGGTGGACACAACCGGGTATAGTTTTGCGTTCTCACGTGCGAGGGAGAGTAGCGACCGGCGGCGCTGAATCAATCAAAACGATCTGCTCAAAGCGGTAATTGAACCCATCCGGGCTCCGCACCACCTACGGTTTCACGCGCAACACCTCGATGCCTTCCTTCTGCCGGGAGACGATGACGTGCAACCAACCGTCGTGGATCAGCACGTTCGGATAGCCGTATTCGCCGCCCTTGGATCGCCCCGGTCGTGGCATCTCATAACGCTGTTCGCCGAGGATGAAGTTACGGTCGAAATTTACACCGTCCTGTGACAGCGCCAGCACCAACGGCGTGCGGCCCGCGCCCACCGGGTTGCCCACGTAGAAAAAGCGTCCATCCGGCAACCGGCCAAACTGAAACTTCGCGTCCGTGTCGCTGAACTCCGTTTCCACCGGCTCGGAATAACTCACGCCATTGTCGCGGCTCTCGGTCAGCCAGAGGCGGTGGCGGAACTGGCTGCCCGTGCTCCGCAACGGCACATGAATCACTCCGTCGTCGGTCTGGAAGACGGACCCTTCACATACCGCCGCGCCCCAACCGTTCGCCCGCGCCACGCGCCAGAAAGACGCCGGATCGTCGGTGACGGTCGCCGCCATTGCCTTCGGATACAAACCCGCCATCTGCCAGCCCGTCAGGCCGGTGGGATCATCGGTGTACGGGAAAGCGATGTGGCCGCTGAGGATAAATCGCCCGCCGCGCACGGCCAGCGGACCGGAGTTCGGACACACCGGAAGACCGACGGACTGTGGCGCGGACCAGTCCACCCCGTTGGTGGTCGTTACGGCCAGCAAATGGGTTGTCTCCTTCTTGGGACCATAATTGGCGAAGTAAGCGACGAGGTTGCCGTGGTGCTGATGGAAGCCCGCCGCCGTGAGCACCCGTTCCACGCCATTGGCGTCCGTCGTGGAATCCACCAATGGTCGTGGCTCCGACCATTTGGCGAAGTTCGTAGCTGTGGAAATCAGGATGCGCTGGCCGGGGGCGTCCTCATCGCGGTGGCCATTCGACCAGATGGCGAAGTAACGGCCCCGGAAAAACGTCAGGTGCGGGTGGTGCGAGTAGGTCCATTCGGTTCGCGGTTGGTAAACCCGCGCGGTGTTCACCTCGGGACGCGAAGGGTTTAACAGTTCGACTGGCTGGCCGTCCCGCCAACTGACAGCATTGCGCAGGTTCGGTTTTAGCGCGTCAACCGCCGTCGCCACCGACGCCAACGCGAGCATCCCCGCAAACGCAAAGCTGATCCCGCGGTCACAGGCTGCGGTTGCCGGCCAACGCTGACATTTACCATTCATGGTTCGCAACCCGTGGGCCTGGGTGCGTTCGTCACCACAGATCCGGGCTTCCATCATCGCCCCAGCGCCTTGCTCACCGCCGACTTCATTTTCTCCTAGCCCGTTCGCGCGATCGGCTCGCGATGCGGGAACTTCGGGGAAGATCGGAACTTGGCGATCAAATGCATCGGTCGCAACCCAGGTATCGGAGCGGTTGCCCCCCGGCACAGGTGGTGGCTACGCCAGCATTTGCGGGCGCCAAAGCGAGGAACAGCCTGAAGGGAGGGCGAGCTACGCCCCGGTTCCCACTCCCGTCGCGGGGCATTCGGCGATCGAGCTTATCCGATCCCTGGTTCAAAAGGCCGGATCATTTTCCGGCACGGCCTTAAAAACCTGGCCCACCAGATCGCGGTCATTGGGGCCGGCGGACGCGTGCGCCGGCCAGGCGATCCAATTGTGAGGTTGAGGTAGTTCTTTGCTAATCTCTATGGTTTTCGTTTCCTTCCAGCGCCAGGTTTCGACGTGGCCGTCGGCGAAGGAGAAGGTGGCACCGTTGTTGTGCCGCGTGGCCGGGAAGCTGATCCATTGATACTTGTCCGTGCCGAAGAGGTCGACAGCGGGGCTGTTACAGCAGAAGGTGTTCTGCTGGATGCTGTTCTCGTGTTCGTCAACGAACACCATCGCGCGAGT
>CAYIOH010000203.1:858-7188 GCA_964364975.1 uncultured Bifidobacteriaceae bacterium | reverse complement strand
AAACCGAGTGGCGAGCGGGTTCAAAAGCTGCGTTCCGCCACCGGCGAGAAGGAATTGGCCGACGTGCAACCACTGGATTCGACGCTGCGGCTGCCGCCCGCAAGTTGATCAAGTTGTTGTGAAACCTCACGCAAAGCGCACAAACGGATTCCAATTCGCTCACAAAACCGCCTTCTTCATTGCCGGCATTGTGTGCTGGCAATCTGCCTGGCTGGCAGGCGCGGCATCGCTTGAACGCCTGAAATACAACAATCCCGGGCTGGTCGTGGACCTCGGCGTGGGGCTTTGGGCGTGGCCCTTGCCGATGGATTTTGATGACGATGGCGACCTTGATCTCGTGGTGAATTGCCCGGACAAGCCTTACAACGGCGTTTATTTCTTCGAGAACGCGACGGGCGACACGACAAAAAACAAAATGCCGGTCTTCAAACCCGCGCGCAGAATCAGTCTGGGCCTGCAGAATGTCCAAGTCAGCTACGTGGACGGCAAACCGCGCGTGCTCAGTCCGGGTATGGAGTATCCCGACTTTCTGAAGACGGGGTTGGAGAATCCGAAGACGCTGCCGTTGCCCGCGAAAGTCCATCCGGACAAAGGGCGCGGAAACATGTGGCGTTGCGTGGATTACGATGGCGACGGCGCGTTGGACGTGATCGTGGGCGCGGATGACTGGACGGATTACGGCTGGGATAACGCTTACGATGCGTCCGGCAAATGGACCAATGGTCCGCTGCGCGGTTTCGTTTATTTTATCCGCAACACTGGCTCAACCGCGAAGCCAACTTACGACAAACCAGCGCTAGTTATGGCCGGTGAGAAACCGGTCGAAGTTTTCGGCTGGCCTTCACCGAATTTTGCGGACTTCGATGGCGATGGCGATCTTGACCTGTTGTGCGGCGAATTTCTGGATGGGTTCGCTTATTTTGAAAATGTCGGCACGCACACGGCGCCGAAATATGCAGCCGGACTCCGGCTCGTCACGGCCGATGGAAAACCGTTGGCGATGGATCTGGAGATGATCACGCCGACGGCGATTGATTGGGACAAGGACGGAGATCTTGATTTGATTGTCGGCGACGAAGACGGACGCGTCGCTTTTATCGAGAACACGGGAAAGCAGCGCGACGATCACACGCCGCAGTTTCTGGCGCCGAAATATTTCCAGCAAGAAGCCGATGACGTGAAGTGCGGAGCGTTGGCCACGCCGGTCGGAGTTGATTGGGACGGGGACGGCGACTGGGACATCGTGAGCGGCGACACGGCGGGCTACATCGTGTTTTTCGAAAACCTCAGCCGCCCGGGTGTCGAAAAACCCAAGTGGGCCGTGCCACAATTCCTCGAAGCCGACGGAAAGATCATCCGCATCATGGCCGGTCCGAACGGCAGCATTCAGGGGCCGTGCGAGGCGAAGTGGGGTTACACGACGTTGAGCGTGGCGGATTGGGACGGCGACGGGTTGCCGGACATTGTCGCGAATTCGATCTGGGGAAAGGTGCATTGGTATCGCAACGTGGGGACGCGCGGCAAACCCCAACTCACCGCGGCTCAACCCATCGAAGTCGAGTGGGACGGCTCGCAGCCCACGCTCGCCTACGGCTGGCTGCGTCCGAAGGGCAAGGCGCTGCTCACGCAGTGGCGCACGACGCCGGTGGCAGTGGATTGGAACAAGGACGGGCTCGTGGATCTCGTGATGCTCGACCAGGAAGGCTACCTGGCGCTGTTCGAACGGGCTAGGCGCGGCAACGGGCTCGTGCTTCGGCCGCCGACACGGGTCTTCCACGGCGAAAACTTCTCCGTCACGGACAGCCGCCACAAGGTCTTCGACCGCGCCGCCGGGGCGATCCGATTGAACAACGACCTTGCCGGCAGGAGCGGGCGACGCAAGTTGTGTGTCACGGACTGGGACGGCGATGGGCGGCTCGACATCCTGGCCAACTCAGCCAACGCGAATTTCCTGCGCCAGACGGACGCCCGCGATGGCACGTTCTTCTTCCGCGACGAAGGCACACTGGCCGCCCAGAACATCGAAGGACACGACGTCAGCCCAACGACGGTGGACTTCAACGATGACGACGTCCCGGATTTCCTGGGCGGCGCGGAGGACGGGCGGTTTTATTACTTGCGAAATCCCCGCTCGAAAAAGTAAGGAGCATCCGGCACTTTGACCTGAACTGCGTAGATCATGAAGCCATCCATCCCGATAGTTGCCCTGCTCACGCTCACAATCATGGCCCGTGCGGAGGATCTGCCAGCCCAACCGGGTTACGTGAAAGGGGAGTTCATTTACGAGACTGCGCCATTCCCATCGTGCCACGCGTCCACGATCGCCGAGGCCAAAGGTGGTTTGGTCGCGGCGTGGTTCGGCGGGACGAGGGAGAGACATCCGGACGTGGGCATCTGGGTATCGAGGCGCGAAGGTGGCAGATGGACGGCGCCGGTCGAAGTGGCCAACGGCGTTGGCTTCGCGACGAATCGGCTCCCGTGCTGGAATCCGGTGCTGTTTCAGCCGAAGCACGGGCCGTTGCTGTTGTTTTACAAGGTTGGGCCCAGCCCAACCACATGGTGGGGGATGATGACAATTTCGGAAGACGCCGGCAAATCGTGGTCGCGCCCACGGCGGTTACCAGATGGAATCCTTGGCCCGATCAAAAACAAGCCGGTGCAGCTCTCGAACGGCGACTTACTTTGCCCAAGCAGCACGGAAGGCGCGGAAGGCTGGCGCATACATTTCGAGCGGACGCCAGATTTGGGAAAGACGTGGCAAGCCATCGGCCCGCTCAATGATAGCAGGACCATTGGAGCGATTCAGCCGAGCATTTTGTTCCACCCGCGAGACACGCTACAGGCGTTGGGCCGCACGAGGCAGGGCCGGGTTTTCCAAATCTGGTCTGAAGACAACGGGAAGACCTGGGGCGAGATGGCGTTGACGGATTTGCCGAACCCGAATTCGGGCACTGACGCCGTGACGCTCAAGGACGGGCATCACTTGCTGGTGTACAACCCAACGCGCAATGGGCGCTCGCCGTTGGGCGTTGCCGTGTCCCGTGATGGCCGGACCTGGAAGGCGGCATTGCTGTTGGAGAATACGCCAGAGGCGGAGTTCAGTTACCCCGCCGTCATCCAAACGAGCGATGGCCTCGTGCATATCACTTACACCTGGAAGCGCGAGCGCATCAAACACGTCGTGTTGGACCCAGCGAAGCTTGCGTTGCGCAACACCGGCAACGGTGAATGGCCCAAGTAGGCCGTCCCAATGGAAACGAAGTGCCGCAAGAGACCGCAAAGCACTATGCGGGGTGTCGCCATCCTGTTCGTTCTTTGCGTCGGCGTGGCGGTTGGACGGACGGGCGAGTCAAGCCCGGCAACCATTGCCGGGCGGCTGGACGCGCTGAAGGAGACGATCGCAACGGAAGTTGCCGCGCGAATCAAGACCAACGTGTTGAGTACCAGTTACACGACGGTATGGCGACAGTTCGAGAACACGGCAATTGAGGCATTGGAAAACATCCTGCCCAGGCATATCCCCGAATTGACGGCGACGAATTTCGACAGCGGCAAGGCGGGCCGTGAAAAAAATCGCCTCGCCGACCTGGCCATTGTGTGCGGGACGAATCAGATCGAGATTTCAATCAAGGCGGCGCGCCGCCCGGAAAATCCTGAGAATGACATGGGGACGTTTCGCGATCATCCCAACCGCAAGAAATTGTTCATCGCCGCGTTCACGTTGTGGGTGCGTTATGAAGATGTCCGGGGGCAAATCAAATGCGACCGGGTGTTCTTTGATCGGACGTGGCGGTTTGTCGGCAAGTCGTCACTGGCGGACGGGGTGAAGTATCGCAAGAAGGACGGGAACATGCGGCCCAAGTCGTGGGCGATGTTTGATTCGGGCGAGGCGTTCTGGAAGAGCGAGGCAGATTTCGAGGCAGCGGTAAAGCGAGCCGGGCTTTATCGTGCGAATGATTTGATCAAGGAGTATCTGGATGATTTGAGCGAGAGCGACCAGAGGGTGCTGTATGAGAAGCTCAGGGAGCAGTTCGATCCCAGTGCACAGGCGAAGCAGACGAAGCAATCGCCCGCGCCGTAAACGACGATCGCGTCCGTGGACTTCAACGGCTTGCCGCGCATCGTTGGAAGGATGGAGAAATGGTTCGGAGGGCGATGCACCGTTGGATTCACTTTGCCAACGCCGCTTCGTTTCGACAATTGCAGGGTTCAGTGTTTCCTGCCGGTCCTGACCAGATAGGGGTTGCGGCGAGTTGAGTCGCATCCCGCCGTGCCTTTCTGGGGAAGTTTGACCGCGATGCGGGTTTCGACGAAGCGCAGTGCCGCCGCGGGATCCTTGTCCATCAGGATCGCCTGCAACTCCACCAAGTCCGCTTCCTCCAGGGTCACTACGATCTTGTTCATTATTGCGTCCTCTCGGTTGGGCAGGACAGATGACAAGGGCCATCCAGAGTCATTCTATCCGAAACCGAAGTCGTGCCGTGTCGGAAGCCGGCGCACCGAACCATTCGGGCGTTCCAACAACTGTCAACCACCGCGTCTGGATTTCCGCCTGCCCCGTCTTGAAGGCGTCCCGCCATTCAGTGTGTCAACGAATTCCTGCATTGCGTCCTCTTGCCGCTCAATGGATTCGACGAGCTTGAACTGCGTGCGGCAGCGATCAAGGTTGTGGTCGGGGCGATGGATGCGGAAGTAGGTGTCGCCGCTTAGAAAATCCGTCAGGAAACGAATGCCGATTTCGAAGGTGATGAGTTTGCCGGAGAAGGCCAAGTGCGACTTCTCGGCGCGGGTCAGGAACTTGCCGGCGGTGGAGAGATAACCTTGTGCGAGCTGTTTGAAGATGGGCATTTGCATCTTTACCTTGGAAAGATCTTTCTCGTCCTCCAACGTCGGACTAGTCGTCGTGCGAACCATGTCGCCGAAGTCGTAGAGGGCGCAGCCGGGCATGACGGTGTCGAGATCCACAACGCATTTAGCTTCGCCGGTGAGCGTGTCGAGCATCACATTGTTGAATTTCGTGTCATTGTGAGTGATGCGCTCGGGGATTTTGCGTCTCGCCATCGCGTCGAGGATGACATCCACCAATGGCTCGTGCTGTAGCGCGAACTTGATTTCTTTTTGTGCGTCCTGGGCGCGGTTGTAGTGGTCTTTCTGGATGGCTTGTTGAAGCGCGGTGAAGCGCTTTCGGGTGTGGTGAAAATTGAGTAGGGTTTCGTTCAACCGGTCGCCGGGCAGAGCCACCAGCAGACTCTGAAATTCGCCGAAGGCCCGGCCCGCTTGAAAGGCCTGCTCCGGAGATTGCACGGACTCGTAGGTCTGCACGCCTTCGATGAAAACAAACGTGCGCCAGTATTCGCCATCGCTGCTGCGGCAGAAGGACTGGCCGTCGCGGGTGGGAATGACGATGAGCGAGCGGCGCGTGATGTCGCGGGCGTCCTGGGCTTCAAGTCTGCGCCGGATGTGCGTGGTGACGCGCATGACGTTTTTCATCACCGCGGGCGGATTCTTGAACACGCTCTTGTTAATTTTCTGGTGGATGTAGCGGACGCGCATGCCGCCCTGATCATAGGTAGCGGAGTAGGTTTCGTTGATGTGGCCGATCTTGAAGGTTTCGGCGTGAAGGATTTCGCCGTAGATTTGGAATTGCCGGGAGATTTCCTGAAGTTGTTTTTCTTGATACGCCATAAGCCCGATTTGGTTGCGGCAGCCATATTGACCTGTGGGCTAACGGTTGGCAAACGGGAATTTAATGGCCACGAAAAGGCATAGAAGGGCGCAATATGTGTTCCGCGACCGAGGTTGGTCTTCGGATAAATTGCCCGTCGCGCCGAAACAAAGAAACATTCGTTTTGAGGTGCCGTTTGACCTTGCGGCAAGCCGGACAATCGGGAAGGCGGGCAACGAGCCTCAGCCTCGTTGCAACGCCCGTTGAATCCGGCGGACGCAAAACTCTGCCCTCTGCCCCAAATCGCATTCCCAAATCCGGACAACGCGCCAGCCGATTTCGCGCAACGCACGATTCACACGGCGACCCCGCCTCTTGTTTCGAGTCAGCTTGGCAGTCCAATACGCGAGACGAGAACGAGGAACATGAGCATGTCGCGGACAGCCGTGCCAGAAGCATCCATCTACAAACACCGCCAACCGTTCTCTACGCCAAACGAAATCTGGCGATCCGAATAAGCCCGCATTCCGCCGCCACCCTGTGATGCGGCTCTTGCGAAGCAGATGCACCAAGCAAATCTCGGTGCTCACATTGCCTGTGCTTCGCACTCGCCCCATAATTTCCGAACGGCGCTTTGGCAAAAATACGTCAGCCATGAGATTTAC
>CAYIOH010000203.1:0-848 GCA_964364975.1 uncultured Bifidobacteriaceae bacterium | reverse complement strand
TTACCCAGGATGATATTTACATCATGTTGCTTCGACGCCGTTTTGAAAGGGCAATTACTGGCCCGCGATTGCGCTGCGATTGCGCCGCTTGCCACTACGCCAAACAGCCACTACGCTTGCCGCCAGATGCCGGCTCTTGGACAAATACTTTTTAGGGCCAAACGTGGGCGCGCGAAAACCACACGTTATTTTTTATGAAAGCAGAACCCGATAGTGCAAAAAACCTGAATCTCTTGCTGCCCCGCTGCCCGCGATTTCCACGTTGGAAGGGTGATCTTAAAGGGTGCGGGAGCAATAACGTATTTTGGGGCGGCGACGGAATGTGGGATTGCGCAGATTGCGGGATATTTTTCACCAGTCATTCCGCTTTGGACATAGAAGCCATTTGTCCGAACCACCTTAAACGCGACGGGAACCTCCACCAATGCAGCAGCACCAACCTCGTTTGGGACGAGGGGGCAAACTCTTTCGACTGTCTCGACTGCGGACATAAATTTGATTTTGACGAATCCGATTGGAGGCCGATCAAGAATCCTGCCTCTTGATATGAAGAAACCGACTGGTTCCAAGCACGAGAACTACGAAGTCCTTAACCTCATCGGTTATGGACTTGCGAAGTTCGAGGGTCAGCTTGTTGCCGCACTTGGCTTCAAAACGAAGAGCGCACTTTTCAACAGTCTAATCGGGCGCGGTGTTGCGAAGACGAGGGGCACACTCAAAAACCGCCAAGACTTGTTCAATCCACTTGTGAGAAACGCCAAGATTGGATGGTGGCAAAATGGCGACCGATATCTCCACCGGAATACGCTGCTCGATTCGCTTTTAGGCGACCTAGATGCGGCCGGATA
>CAYIOH010000202.1:0-7200 GCA_964364975.1 uncultured Bifidobacteriaceae bacterium | reverse complement strand
ACTTTCGCGTAATGCTTCGCCCACCATTCCGCCGCGAGCAGTGGTGCCAGGGCAATGGTCGCCAGCAACAACCCGAAAGGCAGAATCATCCACGGGTTGGGCGCCACCAGTTCTTGATTCATGCGCGCGAAGAGTACGAACTGAAGCCGGCCGGTTCAAACGGAAACCGGCGTGTCGCGGGTTCACCCGTCGTTCAGCTCACCAGCCGGCGCCCGTGACAAAAATGGCGCGACGAGGAGCCGTGGGCACAGACGTGACGCATTGGCGTGCGTCCCTGCCCACGACTCCCCGCGCGCCGGATCCCCACTTTAAGCGGTGGCGTTTTCATGCGGCGAGCAGCTCGCGGCTGCGTTCGCGGATGTATTCCTGCCGGGCGGCCTGGAGAAGCGCCGTCCGCGCCTTTTCCTCGAACAACGCCGGGAAGACCAGCAACGGCGCCGTGGTGATCCACGCCAGCGCGGCGGCTTCATTGGCCGCGCGCCGCAGGGGCGCGTTCAACTCCGGGTCGGCGGTTGCGGCCAACCGCTCCTGGAGCAGGCGATGCTTGAGCCGTTCCAGTTCGGTTTCCTGAAGGGCGCGGAATGGCGCCGGCGGGGCCGGGCGCCCATCGAACCGCGTCTTGGGTCCGGATCGGGTCGGCCGCTTTCGATTGGGTGTGTTCATCTGTTTGCTTTCGTTGTGGTCCCGAGACCGTCGGGACGTTCGGTTTCAACAAAAAACCCGCGATTGACTGGCAATCGCGGGCTTTCGGAAATCTCTCGGTGATCGGTTAGAATTCGGAATCCGCGTTGCCAAACGGCAGGGAGCAGCGCTGCCAGATGGACACATGTCCATCGGTGCGCTTGGTCGTCTGCATCTTTGTGAACGCGGTTTTCATTATTCGGACACGCATAGACAACACGATGCCAGGGCGGATGTCAAAGATATTTTAGCCGGGTTTGGCGCGGCCAAGGTGGTCGCCTTCATTCCCAGATCGTAACTCGCAGACCAGGGCGGACGACGACCGGCAGGAGTAATCTCTTCCCGCTGCTTGTCCGCCGAAACAGCCAGACCAGACGGCAGGCGGCGCTGCCGCGCGCGTTGAACGCCGTCACCCGGTAAAACCACGGCTCATCCGCGGGCACATTCTTGACGAAGAACACCGGGTGCTTCGTCTCCCCGAGCCACTCATACGCCCGCCCTTCGCGGGTGCGTTCGATGCGGTAACCAGTGACGCTTCCTCCGCCCGTGGGCGGTTTCCAGCGCAACATCAACGAACCCGGCGCGTGAAAGCACGCATCCAGTCGCCGCACCGGGCCGGGGCGGGCGCGGACGGAGTGATGAAGAACGTACGGTGGATCGAGATCGTATCGGTGTCCCATAACGCCCCCATTCTGCCAGCGGGGGCTTGGACAAATACGGGGGTAGGGTAAGAAATCCGTAGCCGCGTCTCGTGAGAGCGCGGATTCGTGTCTGCGCCGCGTCAAGTTCCGAAACCGTAGCCGAGACGTGAGTCGGCGCTGACTCTTTCCCGAATCATGAATGGAGCGGGCTCGCGTCCGTTGCTACGGGGTCTTGGCCCCCAATCCCCGCTTTCACAAGCGAGGGCTACGGGGTGTCATACGGCGGACCTTCTTCCTTGGCCGAATAGTAGTGCGCGGCATCGCCGTAAGCCTGTTCGGGCGTAAGGCTCGGATGCACGGGCGCGGGCGGCGGTTTGGCGTAGGCGGATTGCTTGCGCCGGCCACGTTTGGGTTTGGCCGCGGCGACGAGCGGGGCGGTGAGCTTCTCGTAGAGCGCGAAAAGGTATTCGACGCGGTGGCGGTCGCTGGGGAACGGTTCGGGCCGGTAACAGCGATCCACGGCGCGGTCCAATTGCTGATGCGCTTTCAGCAGCGGAGCGGGCATCGTCAACGGGTCGTAGAGGTCGGCCAGCGTTGAGGTCGGGTATTTTGCCCGGGCGTCCAACACCGCCTGCGCCGCCGCTTCCACCGCCGCCCGCTGCTTGTCCGTCACCGCCGCCGGCCACGGGTAGTTGTTGTAAACCATGCTGCCGGAATACCGGTATCGAGATTCCAAACGACCGCCGATTTGCCGCATCCACGCCATGTGCATTGTTGAGGTGAGGACGCCGAACAAATAGAGACTGTCCGACGGCACGAGGAAGTTAGTGTTTGCGGAAATCACGCCGGGGGGCATAAACCCGATGGGAATGAAGTTGCGGCGTTCGGATGAAACTTCCGGGATGAGGATGTATTTCGTTGCCGGCTGCGAGATGTAGAAGAACAATGTTGGCTTTTGCGCGGACTTGCGCGTCGGTGCGGCGGTGCTTTTCTCGCGGAACGCCTTCACTGCTTCAACACGCTTCATAACTTTGGGCAGGTCTCGCAGTTCGGCTGGCTTGGCATCTTTGAGCCAGAGACACCAGCGCATGTTGCCGTTGATGAACTCTTCGGAGCCGGTAAAGCGTTTGAGAAACTTCGCGGCTGCCGGCTCGACGGCAAGGAGTTCCTTCTTCTCGGCGTCGGTGAGGATCAAGTTGCCGCCGTCGGACGGTTTGTTGCCGCAGCGCATTTCCGGCACGTCAGCAACTGGTGCGGTGCGTTTGGTGACGAAACTATCAGAGCCTGGAGTGAGATACGGGCTGATGTTGTTGGCTTCGTTGACGAGAGGATGTTCGGGGTCGGTGTCGTAATCGTAGATGCGTTTGTTGCCGGTATCGAACGCGCCGAAGCCGATGATGACGACGTGGACGTGCGCCTTGCCGCGCGCTTCGCTTTCCCACGCGAACGTTCGGTGGGCGAAGTGAATCTTCACCCGGTAGCGCCCGAAGAGCAGTCCCCAAACGACCGGCACTTGTTCGCCTTGGGTGATGGAGTTGGTGGCGACTAGACCGACGCGGATTTGTGTGCCTTGAATGTACTCGGCGGCCCGGTAGAACCACGAGACGACGTAGTCCATGTCGCCGGTATTCTTGAAGTCACGGAACACGATGGCCATGTCCGCACGTTGTTCAGCGTTCTGGTAATGCTTCCCGACGAACGGCGGGTTGCCGAGGACGAAGGAACATTCTTCCGCTGGCAGAACGGTGCGCCAGTCGGTGCGGAGTGCATTGCCGACGACGATGTGCGGCGAGGCGCGCAGCGGCAGACGGTCGTAGAACTGACCGAACACCTGCGAGAGCACCACGTTGGCTTGATGATCGGTCAGCCAGAGCGCCACCTCCGCGATGCGGGCGGGAAATTCCTCGATCTCGAGGCCGTAGAACTGGTGGACGTTGAGTTTGGAGAGCAGGTTCACGTCGTCGAGCGACATCTCGTGTTGTTGACCGTGAAGTGCCACGAGGACTTCGAGTTCGAGTTTGCGGAGTTCGCGGTAGGTGAGGACGAGGAAGTTGCCGCAGCCGCAGGCGGGATCGAGGAAGCGGAGTCTGGCCAGTTTCTCGTGAAACTCTTGCAGGCGCGCGGTGCGGCGGGTGGAGCGGTCGGCCTTGATGCTCTCGAACTCGGCGCGGAGGTCGTCGAGGAACAGTGAGCGGATGAGTTTGAGGATGTTCTTTTCCGCCGTGTAATGCGCGCCGATCTGCCGGCGTTCCTTGCTGTCCATGACGGCTTGGAACAGCGAGCCGAAGACGGCGGGGGAGATGGTCTCCCAGCGGAAGGCGCAGCAAGCCAGCAGGCCGTTGCGCATGTCGGCGTTGAACTCGGCAAATTCCAGATGCTCGGCAAAGAGTTCGCCGTTGACGTAGGGGAATTGGTTAAGTTCTTCGTCGAGTTTCTTTTGGCGCTGCGGGGTGTCGGTGTTGAGGATGCGAAAGAGTTGTTCGAGCCGGACGCCGAGATCAGAGCCGTCCTCGGCGGTGCGGTCGCAGAGGAAGAGTTCAAAGGCTTTCTGCGGGAAGATGCCGTTGTCCTCGGCAAAGAGGCAGAAAAGTATGCGGACGAGGAAGCGTTTGAGTTCGTGGCCGGTGTAGCCGCCCGCCTCCAGCGCATCGTGCAGGTTGCACATGAGCTGGGTGGCTTCGAGGTTGGCCGGGTCTTCGGGATTGAGCCGGTGCTGCGTGTAGCCGGCAATGAACGCGAAGTGGCGGATGAATTTGTGGAGGTCGGCCAGAGGGAATTCGACGGTGGGCGGCAGGCGCTTGAGCAAGGGCGCGTCCGGGTCCTGCTCCGGCTCCAGATCGTGCAGGGCGAGGCGGTTGAAATCCGAGA
This sequence comes from uncultured Bifidobacteriaceae bacterium, assembly GCA_964364975.1. Lineage (GTDB taxonomy): Bacteria > Verrucomicrobiota > Verrucomicrobiia > Limisphaerales > JADLHS01 > JALOTT01. The sequence continues at coordinate 3,010 of CAYIOH010000202.1, read as the reverse complement.
CGATCAGCCAGCGGGGAATCTCGCGGTCGCGTCCGGTGTCCTTGAGGCCGCGGATGTAGTCCATGCCTTGGGCGTGGGCCTTGCCGAGATCGGCCCCGGCGGACTTGTGCTCGACGAGCAGCCGGCCCGGCCAGAACAGGTCAATGAAGCTCCAATCGCCGGAGAGCTTCTTGACCGGCTCCTCGAAAGTGGCAACGGTGCGGCGGCGGACGCCGAAGACGTTGAAGAATTCGTTCCAGAAGGTTTGGCGTTCGGCGGCTTCGCGCGTTTCGCCTTTCCAGTCCCTGGCAAAAGCGATGGCCCGGTGTCGAATCTCGTTCCATGAAAGCGGCACGCGCGGATGCTACCATTGGCCGTCTGCGAGTCCAGTCCGGTGCTTGTCGCCGAGCCGGCGCTGGCTCAGGCGTCCAGTTCCTGAAGAACTTTTGTCAGATGCGCGTGCGACCGAACCGCCTCTTCCTCGGTGCCACATTCGACCGAGAGCACGCCCTTGTAACCGGCCTTCTTCAACCGACCCACAAGTTTCTTCCAGTCAATGACGCCATCGCCGCACGCGCAGCCGACCGCCGTGCCCGTGACTTTGCCCCGCTCCGCCTCGGCCTGCTTGACGGATATGTCCTTCGCGTGCACATGCACGACCTTTTCAATGACGGCTTCGAGCATCTCGTACGGGTCCGAGCCGGACAAGAAGGTGTTGCCGCAATCGAAATTGCATTTGATCCACGGCGATTCCACGAGCGAGAGAATGCGTTTCATGCGCTCAATCTTCGCGGTGTACGGCCCGTGCTGCTCAACGGCGATGAACACACCGTTTTCCTCACACGTCTCGGCGATTGACCGGAGCACAATGCGCATGATGTTGTAGGCCTCGGTCTCGTCAATCCACTTGGGCGGATACATGTCCTCGGTGATCTGGACGACGTTCACGCCGAGCGCACGGGCGTAGCGGATGCCGCGTCGGGCATAGAGCACACCATATTCGGGATTGAGGAGGTCCGAGTGCGACGACAACCCGCTGATCTTCACGCCGGCTTGCGCGCACAGGTCTTTGATGATCTTCGGGTCGGTGTCCATGCTCGTCACGTGGCAATAGCCGGCGTTGGAGAGCAGGCAACGGCCATCGAGGAAGCAAGGCTCGACCCACTGGTAGCCGATCTGGCCCGCGCGTTTGATGCCGTAGGCGAGGCTCTTGTCGGCGTGCCGGACGTATTCGAGGTTGATGCCGATGCCCATGCGGTCGCTGGCACCCCAAGGTGCGCCGGGCTTGGTGGCCGGTGCTGCTTGAGTTGTCTCGCTCACCGACGTGGCCAACACGGTGCCCGCCGCCCCGGCGGCCAGCATTGCGCCCTTGAGAAAATCCCGGCGATCCATCGCGGAAGTTGTCGAACGATCATGGTTTGGATTCGTTGATTCTGACATAGGGGTTCTCCAGTTTGAATGGTTTCAACACGTTTCAGTTGGGCGCCCTGGTCGGCCAACGCGGCCAATCCAATCGGTGACGCAGGACCATTGTCTGCCTCGGGTCGCCGCCCGCAAGTCTTTTTGGTTCCGGTCGGTCGGTTGATGCCGAGCGTAGTGCTGGCGGTGCTGGCCGGGCGCTCGCTGCGCGAACAGCAATTCATTCTCGAACGCCAGCAATCGCTCCTTTAACAAGGCGTGCCCGACACGCTCAACGCTCTGAACCGTTCCCGTCAATCCGGTAGCGTTCGTGGATATAGAGGTCGTCCGCCACTTGAAAAAACGCCGTCGCATCCAGTTCCAGTTCCTTCTCCACGGCGCCGGGTGTGGTCACGGGTTTCATGTCGCCGGCTTTCGGGTCGCCGCCGAGCAACTCGATCGTCTGCCGCAGGCCGAGCACGGCGAAGCGGTCGCGCGTGAGCAGGCCGATGTCGCGGTTGTGGTTGATCAGCACCCGCCCGTCCGCTGACGGCGCATTCAGCAGGTCGCGCCCGAAGAACAGCGTTTCGTACGGCCGCCCAATCAGGCCCAGGATGGTGGGCGAAACGTCGAGCGAGCAGCCAAGCGCGCCGATGCGCGCGGGCGACTTCACCGCCGCCGGTCCGGCAATGACCAGCGGGATTTCGTAGGAGTGAATCGGGATGCTCATGCTGCCGAAAACCCGCGCGCCGTGGTCCGCGACGACAACGAACACGGTGTTGGTCCAGAACGGCTCCTGCTTCGCCGCCTTGAAGAACTGGCCGAGCGCGTAGTCGGAATACTTCACCGCGTGCGCCCGCTTCCGCTTGTTCGGGTCTTCAGGAATGCGGCCCGGCGGATAGGTGTACGGTTTGTGGTTCGAGACCGACAGCACGGTGGCGAGGAAAGGCTTTCCCGTTTGGCTCAGCGCGCGCATCTCCTCAATCGTTCGCGCGAACAGGTCCTCGTCGCACACGCCCCAGATCGTGGCGAACGTCGGCTTCGCAAAGTCCTTCTGCTCGATGAAGCGGTCGTAGCCGTTGCGGACGGCGAACGACCGCATGCCATCGAAGAAGCCGCGCCCGCCGTAGAGGAAAACCGTGTTGTAGCCGTCGCGTTTCAGGATGCGGGCGATGGTTTCCACGTTGTCGGAGTGGTCGCGCTTGACGATGGAATCGCCGGGCAGCGGCGGAAAGGACGAGAGCACGCCCTCGAAGCCGCGCACGGTGCGGTTGCCGGAGGCGTAAAGGTTCGTAAAGAGCAGGCCCTCGGCGGCGGCGAGCTTGTCCATCTCGGGCGTGAGCGTCGCGCCGGGCCGGCCGAGGCTGCCCCAGAATTCCGAACCGAGGCTTTCCTCCAGCACGAGCACGACGTTCAGGCGCGGCTTGGCGGCGTCGCCCGCCACACGGCGGCGGATGGTGTTGCCCTCGCCAGCGAACTCCACGTCCGGCCCAGCGAGCTTGCTGCGCACGCGCGCATAGGCCTCCTCCAGCGGAATGGTCTTGTAGAACGCGGCGTAATCGAGATGGCGCGTCCAGGCGGCGCAGACGAAGGAGACCGCGCCGTTGTTGGCGATTTCATTCAGCGTGCGGTC
>CAYIOH010000201.1:0-7221 GCA_964364975.1 uncultured Bifidobacteriaceae bacterium | reverse complement strand
GAAGCTCGAAGCAGAGCTTGCAAAGCTGTTTGAGGAACTCCGTTCCGGGATGGCGGCGCGTGAGGACTCCCGCGCGTTCGGCGCGATGATTGAGCATCGCATCAAGCAGAACTGGGGAGACATTTGTTCGAGATGCGGGTTCGTGCCGGTGGACTTGCCGGGGCGTCGCACGATTTTCGATTTCGGTTTCAAGATTGAGGAAAGCATCATCGGCATTGACGTAAAGACCAAAGACCTCGACACCACGAAATACTCGGACGGCGGCATTTGCGCGGTCGGCAACCTGCTAAAGTTTCTCGCGAACGACCGAGGACAGTTCATCATTGCCGAGTTCGGCCACAATCAGTCCGGGGCGAATTCAGAGGCGAGGGATTTGGAATACATTCGCGTCGCGCCGTTCACCGCGCTGCCGGTGAACGCCTACCGCATTGAAAACCTCGGCACGGGGCAAGTTCGACTTAACTACACAATCAATCAGGTCTGGGATGAAATAGAATGGGATCGGGACATGAACCGCTTCTACGATTTCTTCACCGACCTTGCCATCAAGCACTATCAGCGCGTGGGTCGGGACGCGCAAAGTCGGATTCAGGCCATTGAAGCATTCAAGAAAGGTGGATACGCAAAATTTCAGTTCAAATGATAAGCCCGTTGGGGCGGTGATGACACCCTTGCGTTGGGCCAAGTGGCTCGTGCGCGAGAGCGGCTTCGTGTCGAAGTGGGCGGCGGGCGCGACGATTTGCGACCCGACTGCCGGGCGGGGAGTATTTGTTCATGCGCTCGTTGATGTGGCTGGCGCGGATGGCGTGGAGGTGGATGACACAATGCTTTCGCGCCTGTTCTTGGTGGAGCGTGAACCGGCATTCCTTCGAGAATTCCACGAATCGTTTCAGTTCAAATACAAGCGAGCTTTTCCGAAACGGAACGCCGTCTGTGCGGACATTGTTTTGGAGAACCCAGGAAAGAGATTCGACCTGCTGGTGGGAAACCCGCCGTGGGCGAACTTCAATGACTTGCCGCAATCCTACAAGGAACAACTCAAGAGCGCCTTCATCGCGAACCGATTGGTTGATGACAACCAGTTGTTATTACTCGGATGCGCGCGGGTGGATTTCTCTGCCCTCGTCCTTGCTGTCGCAATGAAGGAAAACTTGGAAGCTCACGGCGAAGGATTCTTCTTCGTGCCGTTGTCGCTCTTTCAAAATGACGGGGCGCATTCGGGGTTTCGCAGATATTCGATTTGCGACACGACTTTTCGACCTGCTGAAATGTGGGCCTTCACTGAGTCTGAGGTGTTTCCCGAAGTGATGACGCGGTTCGGCGCAGTGCGATTTGAGCGTGATGCAGTCGCAGATTACCCGATTCCTTACCGAGTCGAGTCTGGGGGCGAATGGATTCAGCGTTTCGCCGCGCCGATTGGCGATGCAAATGCGCCATTGGCTGTCTTCGATTCGGCGCTCGAATTCGAGCAAACTCCAAGCCTGACATTGATTGAAGTGCGTGAGGACCAAAAGCCGCGACAAGGCATCAACACTTGCGGTGCGAACGACGTTTTCATCTTCGATGATGTGCCTGCGGATGTGCCTCAGGAGTTTTTGTTTCCGCTCATCACCAAAGAGTGCTTCCGGGAAGACGAACCCTCGCCCCGCAAGCATATCCTCCTGCCTTACGACAAGCAAACCGGGCGACCACTGGACGAAACCCATCTGCGCTCCGTTCCGACGCTGGCCGCCTATTTCGCGATGTGGAAAACCCAGTTGCTCGCTCGCAAGGGAACGATGCTCAACACTTGGATGAAGCGCGGCATTTGGTGGGCTTGCCTTGGTGTTGGGGAATACAACTTCGCTCCCTTCAAAGTGGTTTGGGAAGCCTACGGCAAGAGTAACTTTCATCCCCGGATTTTTGGCTGCGTGGACGGACGGCCTTGGCAGGCGAATCAAGCGATGCAGGCATTCATCCCGTGTTCGTCGTTGGCAGAAGCGAAGGATTTGCTTGATAGACTGGAGAACTCGAACATCGAGAGTTATCTCAAGTCGTTGAGCGTGGAGGGAACTTGCAATTGGGCGCAACCTGGGCGCATTAAACGATTTCTCCAGTTTGTTCCCGAGACAAAACAGGCGGCGCTTGAACTTCGGCTTTGACCGATTTTGCCAAAACGTTTTGCCCAAGTTGAATTGAGTTATTGCCATTCTCTCGACGGCCTTTACCCCGGTTCGATTGCCGACGCCAACGATGAGGCGCAATTCGGCAAATTCAATGTGCGGGGCGAACTCACCCTGCGCATGCGCGCCATACTTCGGTTCGATTCCTTGAAGCCACCAGCCTCGACGGTATTGCGGCCATTCACTACTCTGTGTGCGTGACCAACAGAGCTTCCAATTTACTGCAGGAAATGCAGCCCGGAATCGTGGCTTCGACTCCCAGTCGTTTGCAGGTGACGAACAGTTCCTCCCCGTCGGACAAGATTGCGCTGTTTCGGTCGCTGTTTCGCGGGCGGGAGGATGTTTATCCGCGGCGGTTCGAGAGTCGGAAGACGGGAAAGGCCGGTTACGCGCCAGCGTGTGCCAATGAGTGGGTGCGCGGCGTTTGCGGAAAGCCGAAGATCAGGTGTGCGGAGTGTCCGCATCGTCGCTTTCTGCCGATCACCGATGAAGTCGTGCGCTGGCATCTTTCAGGGCGGGATGATCTGGGCCGGAGTTTTGTCATGGGCATTTATCCAATGCTGCTGGATGAGACCTGCCTTTTTCTCGCCGTGGATTTCGACAAGGAGAGTTGGCTGGCGGATGCGGGTGCGTTCGTTGAGACTTGCCGCAGGCTTGATCTTCCGGCGCCGCTGGAACGGTCGCGTTCCGGCAATGGCGCACACGTCTGGTTTTTCTTCGCCGAGGCCGTTTCCGCCAGCACGGCACGCAAGCTCGGCTCGCACATTCTAACGGAGACGATGGAGCGGCGTCCGGATTTGGGGCTGGATTCGTATGACCGCCTGTTTCCGAATCAGGACACGTTGCCCAAGGGCGGGTTTGGAAATCTCATCGCGTTGCCGTTGCAGAAACTCGCGCGGGATCGCGGCAACTCGGTCTTTCTCGACGAACAGGTCAATCCGTATCCCGACCAGTGGGCGTTCCTCTCCTCGGTCCAAGCCATCAGCCGGGCGCGTGTGGAGGCGCTGGCGCGCGAGGCGGAAACTAGAGGACGTGTCGTCGGCGTGCGAATGGCTATTGCCGAGGACGATTATGATGCGCCATGGACCGCGCCGCCGTCACGTCGCCGGAAAGAGCCGCCGATAACCGGGCTGCTGCCGGAGAGCATCGAAATGGTGCTCGCCGATCAAATCTACGTGCCCAAGGAAAACCTTCCGCCCGCGTTGCGCAATCGGCTGGTGCGGCTCGCCGCGTTTCAGAACCCGGAGTTCTATCGCGCGCAGGCGATGCGGCTGCCGACCTACGACAAGCCGCGCATCATTCACTGCGCGGAGGACCACACGAAGCACATCGGGCTGCCGCGCGGTTGTCTGGAGGAAGTGTCCGAGCTGCTGGGCTCGCTCCAGATCAAGCTGGCCTTGCGCGATGAGCGTTGTGTGGGAACGCCGTTGAAGGTCTCGTTCTGCGGTGAGTTGCGTCCGGAGCAGGCGGTGGCTGCCGAAGCCATGCTGCGACATGAAACCGGCGTGCTTGCGGCCACGACAGCTTTCGGCAAGACGGTGCTGGCTGCGTGGCTGATTGCCCGGCGCGGCGTGAATACATTGGTGCTCGTCCATCGGCAGCAACTGCTGGAGCAATGGATCGAACGCCTGGCCACATTTCTCGGGACCCCGGCCAAACAGATCGGGCGTCTTGGGGGCGGACGAAGGAAACTGACCGGAGCGCTGGACGTGGCGCTGGTGCAGAGCCTGGTTCACAAAGGCGAGGTGGATGACTGCGTCGCTGGTTACGGCCACGTCGTGGTGGATGAATGTCATCATCTCTCCGCGCGGAGCTTTGAACTGGTGGCCCGACGCGCGAAAGCGAAGTTCTTCACCGGCCTATCGGCCACCGTGGCGCGCAAGGATGGGCATCATCCGATCATCTTCATGCAATGTGGTCCAGTGCGGCATCGGGTGGACGCAAAGCAGCAGGCAGTCATGCGACCATTCACGCACTCCGTGCTGGTGCGCCCGACGGGATTTCGTGACGAAGCGTCCATTTCACACTTTGCAAAGTGTGAGACAGGCAATCCGCGCCAGGAGTTTCACAAACTCTACGACGCGCTGTGGCGTGACGAGAAAAGGAACGCCATGATCTGCGCCGACGTTTTAAGCGTTGTGCGCGAAGGGCGCTCGCCACTCGTGCTGACCGAGCGAACCGAGCATTTGGAACTGCTGGCAGAACGATTGTCGCGCGAGGCGGTTAATGTGATTGCCCTGCGCGGCGGCATGGGGCGGAAGGCGTTGCAGGAGGCGTTCGGCCGTATGGCTGAAACCGCAGGACAAGTTTATGTTGCAGATGCAACGCAAAGTTGTCCACGCGCGGGGCGTGTGATTCTCGCGACCGGTCGGTTCATCGGCGAAGGTTTCGATGATCCGCGCTTGGACACGTTGTTGCTGGCGCTGCCAGTTTCGTGGCGCGGCACGGTAGCGCAATACGTGGGGCGGCTGCATCGGCTGCACGAGGGCAAGCGCGAGGTGCGCGTCTATGATTACGCGGACCTGAACGTGAAGATGTTCGCGAACATGTTTGACCGGCGCTGTCGCGGCTACGAATCGCTGGGTTATGCGGTTCTGCTTCCCGCGAGCGCATTGCCGGGCTGGCCGGTCGAAGTGCCGCTGCCGATTGAACCGGAATGGAAACAGAATTACGCCGCCAGCGTGCGGCGGCTGATTCGTGATGGCGTGGACGTTCCGCTCGCCAACCTGTTTGTTCACGCGGCGCGGCCCCCGTCGCCGGATGCCGAAGGCGCGGCCCGCGCGCGAAGCGTGAGCGAGGCGTTTCTCTACCGGCGTCTTGAAACGCTTGCCGAAACCGCCGGGCGATTTCGTTTGAACACAGAGTTGCCCATCCCGTTCGACAATCGGGGAGTGATGAAAGTGGACTTCCTTTGTCGAGAGGCCCGTGTCGTCATCGAACTGGACGGCGCACAACACCTGGCGGATGCGGATGCCTATCGGCGCGACCGGCGAAAGGACGCGCTGTTGCAGCAGCACAGATACTTGGTCCTCCGCTTTCTGGCCGAGGACGCGGGCAAGCAGTTGGATTACGTGCTAGATGCCATTCTGGCGGCCCTTGTACATCGTTCGCCCAAAAATCCATGAAACCCATTCAAGGCTACCATCTAATCAAGCCGGAAGACCTCATCTGGCGGCCATCCAAACTATGAACAACAGAAGAGCAATAAAAAGGAGTTGCCCCCAAAACAGCGGGAAGAACTGCTCAGCGCGTTGAAAGACCGGTTTGAGAAAAACCTGAACCGCCATAAAGGTCTGGATTGGGCCAAGGTGCAGGCCCGGCTGGAGGCCAACGCGGAAAAACTGTGGTCGCTCCATGAAATGGAACGGACCGGCGGTGAACCGGATGTGGTGGGTCATGATAAAAAGACTGGCGAATTCATTTTCTATGATTGTTCCTCGGAAACTCCCAAAGGTCGCACCAGTGTTTGTTACGACCGGGAAGGGCTGGAATCGCGGAAGGAACATCGCCCGAAAACCACCGCCCTGGATATGGCTGCGGCCATGGGCATCGAGCTTTTGACGGAAGAACAATATTTCGAGCTCCAGAAGCTGGGAGAGTTCGATACGAAGACGTCGAGCTGGGTGAAGACGCCGGCTGATATCCGAAAACTCGGCGGCGCGCTCTATTGTGATCGCCGCTACGGCCGCGTCTTCGTGGGTCACAACGGTGCGCAGTCTTACTACAGCGGCCGAGGATTCCGTGGCTCGCTCAGGGTCTGAGTTTTGCACAGGAAAACGGGGACGGAAACAGGCCTTGATGCAGCGGCAACTGCACCAAGAAAAACGCCCCGGACCTTCCGCAGATCCGGGGCGCAATTTCAGAGTCTACCGATCCTCACGCAAGGTCAAAGCGATCCAGATTCATCACCTTGTTCCAGGCTGCGACGAAGTCGTGGATGAACTTCTTCTCCGCGTCGGAGCTTCCATAGACTTCAGCGAGGGCGCGGAGTTGGGAGTTGGAGCCGAAGACGAGGTCAACGCGCGTGCCGGTCCACTTGACGGCGCCTGTTTTGCGATCGCGGCCTTCAAACACGTCCGCTGCCTCCGACACCGGCTTCCACTCCGTGCCCATGTCGAGCAGGTTCACGAAGAAGTCGTTCGTCAGCGCCTCCGGCCGCTTGGTGAAGACCCCGTGCGGCACGCCTCCGAAGTTGGTCTTCAGGACGCGCATGCCGCCGATGAGCGCCGTCATTTCAGGTGCGGTCAGGGTCAGCAATTGCGCCTTATCAATCAGCAGCGCCTCGGCCGACAAGGTGTATTTGCCCTTGAGGTAGTTGCGGAAGCCGTCCGCGATGGGTTCGAGCACGGCGAACGACGCGACGTCGGTTTGCTTTTGCGAGGCGTCCATGCGCCCCCGCTTAAACGGCACCTTCACGCTGTGACCGGCGTTTTTCGCCGCTTGCTCGACGCCGGCGCAGCCGGCCAGAACGATCAGGTCGGCGAGCGAAACTTGCTTGCCGCCTTTCGCGGTCTTGTTGAACGCGCTCTGAATGCCCGAAATTATCTTGAGCACCTTGGCGAGTTGTTTCGGTTGGTTGACTTCCCAATCTTTCTGTGGCGCCAGACGAATACGGGCGCCGTTAGCACCGCCGCGCTTGTCGGAGCCACGGAACGTGGAGGCCGCAGCCCAGGCGGTTGAAACCAGTTGAGAAACCGACAAGCCCGACGCGAGGATCTTGCTCTTGAGAGCGGCAATTTCCTTCGTCCCGATCAATTTGTGATTCACCGCCGGGATGGGATCCTGCCAGATGAGTTCTTCTTTCGGGACTTCCGGTCCGAGATAGCGCGCGAGCGGTCCCATGTCGCGGTGCGTCAGCTTGAACCAGGCGCGGGCGAAGGCGTCGGCGAACTGATCGGGATGCTCCAGGAAACGCCGCGAAATCTTTTCGTAGGCAGGGTCGAATCTCAGCGCGAGGTCCGTGGTCAGCATGGAAGGTGCGATACGCTTCGACTTGTCGTGGGCATGCGGCACGGTGCCTGCGCCCGCACCATTATTCGGTCTCCACTGATGCGCCCCC
>CAYIOH010000200.1:0-7231 GCA_964364975.1 uncultured Bifidobacteriaceae bacterium | reverse complement strand
CGCCTTACCGGCCTGCTCATTCTCTCCGGCAGCTTGCCGCGCGGCGTGCCGGTCTCGGCCTACGCCCGACTCATCCGCCTCGCGCACCACTTTGGCGTGAAGACCTTGCTGGATTGCGACGGCCCGGCGTTCGCGGCAGCGGTGAAGGCGCGTCCGTTTCTCGTGAAGCCAAACGAACACGAACTGTCCCAATGGTGGCGCCGCCCCTTGCGTTCAGAGACGGAAATTCTCCGCGCCGCCCGTGCGCTGTCGGAGCAAACGCGCGGCTGGGTTTTCGTTTCCCGCGGCGCGAAGCGCAGCCTGCTCGTCAACCACGCAGAAGGAATTCGAATTGCCGCCAAACCGCCGCGCGCGAAACCGCGCACCACCGTCGGGGCAGGGTATGCTTTGCTGGCTGCGGTCGCGCAACAGATTCAACTGGGTCGCACGCCCGAACAATGGCTGCGCCAGGCGGTGGTGACCGGGACTGCGGCCACGAAATGTGAGCCCGGGCAACTGCCGGTGCTTCCTCTTTCCCGCGCACCCGCCTGAAGAACCTGCCCGCCTCAGCGCAGGCGCATGTTCATCACCATCCGCCGCCGAAAAAGTTCGCGATTGCCCGCGTCGTAATAATCCACCGGGTTATAGTCGTCGGTCAGCACTAGTCCGTCCCTTGCATCCCATGCAGGCAGCGGGTTCCACGCCGTGAGCACGCTTTCGCGCAGTCGCTCCGGCACCTCGACCAGCTGTGGCGGATGGTTCAACTCCATCGTTGTCTGGTCGGAAGCGGCAAAAAACATATTCCCGCCGCCGGCGCTGTGGATGCGGACGTTGTGAAACACGGCCTGCAAAGTTCTGGCCAGCGACGCCGCAAAGAAATTCTTCCCCGGTTCGGTTTCGCCAAAAACATTGATCACCAGCACCCCGTCCGGTTTGAGGCGGCGGCGCATGGCGGCCAGGGCCTCGCGCGACATCAGATGGGACGGCGACGAATCGCCGAGGAACGCATCGAGCACAATCGCGTCGTATTGGTTGGTGCAGCGATTCACGAAATGGCGTCCGTCGTCGAGCGCGAGTTGCAACCGGTTGGTTTCCAGACCGAAGAACCTTTGCGCCAGCGGCACCACCGCGGGATTGATTTCGACCGCCTGCACCCGCGCGCCTTCACGGGCGAATTGCATCGGCACGATGCCCACGCCGAGTCCGATGCAGAGCACGTCCTGGAGGTTCGTCCGATAGCCGCGCGCCAGTTCATGAAGCATGTAGGTGAAGAGAGAGGCGCTCTGCTTCGATCCAAGGTCGTAAGTGTTCTGCGTGAGAAAATCATTCAGATATAATCGGACGGTACCATCCGCACGGTCTAATACCTGCAGGCGGCCGAAGTTGGAATTCGCACGATAGACCTCCTGCCAGTCAGTCACCTTGAGCGGACCGTCCAGCGCCACGCCCATCCCGCCGGGAAACAGCGCGAGTGTGATTACGACGGTCGTGGCCACGGGTGAAATCTGCTTTCGTCCCCAGCCGAGATAATAGCCGCCCGTCACGGTCGCGAGCGCGCTGGAGGTCACCCACATGGTGGTCGAGTTTGCGAGGAACGGAATCAAAACGTAACCGATGAGCACCGTCCCGAAAAAACTGCCGAGGGTGCCGAGGGCGGTCAACCGGCCAACATTTCCGCCCACGCCGGATACCGCCACGGTCAGCACGCGGACAAAAAACGGCCCCACCATGGCGAGCAATGCCAGCGGCGCAAAAAAAGGAAGGTGGCGGCCATTAGAGAACCCACCGCCAGTTGGAAATCCAGACACCAGTTGGCGACGCGCTCCACGACCAGCACCGTCACGCCGAGGTATCCGGCGGCCACCAACACCGCCGCGTAAAGCCGGCTCAAGCGCGGCGCGCGATCCACCAGTCTGCCGCCGGCATAATAGCCGGTCGCCAGGGCCACGAGGGTCACGGCAATTTGCGCGGTCCACACAAAATGCGACGTGCCGAAAAAAGGCGCGAGCATCTTGGCCCCGAGAATTTCCACAATCATCACGGCGGCGCCGGTCACTGCGGCGGTGAAATAAAGGTAACGGCGCAACCCCGGGGAAAGTGGCGCGATGTCAGCGGATCGGCGTTGCTGTTTCACGCAGTCTTTCTACTTTCAAATTCAAGGTCGAGGCAAGGAACAAGTGAGCCAACCCGGCGGAACGAGCGCAATTAAGTTTCTTCCCACTCTTCGCTTTCCTCGCCGGAGATTGTTTTCTAGGCTTGCAGATTATTTGATTCGCGAAATCCAGATTGCATGAGCAAGAGTTTTATCCGCATTGGCGGCGCGCGTGAGCACAATCTCAAAAACCTCACGCTCGAAATCCCGCGCGACAAACTCGTCGTCATCACCGGCCTGAGCGGCAGCGGCAAGTCGTCACTCGCGTTCGACACCATTTACGCCGAGGGCCAACGCAAATACGTGGAGAGCCTCTCGGCTTACGCGCGGCAGTTCCTCGACCAGATGCAGAAACCGGACGTGGATTACATCGAGGGCCTCTCGCCGGCCATCGCCATCGAGCAGCGCAGTTCCGGCATGAACCCGCGCTCGACCGTGGCCACCACCACGGAGATTTACGATTACCTCCGCCTGCTCTACGCGCACGTCGGCCAGGCGCATTGTCCCGAAACCGGCGTGCCCATCGTCGCGCAAACCACCAGCGACATTGTGGACAAAATCCTCGCGCTGCCGCCGAAAACCAAGGTGATGCTGCTCGCACCTGTCGTACGCCGGCAAAAGGGCGAGTTCCGCGATGTGATCGAACGCCTGTCGCGCGAAGGTTTCGTCCGCGCGCGGGTGGACGGCGAACTGGTGGAACTGGCCGAAAATGTGCGCGTGAAACTCGACGCGAAAAAGTTTCACACCATCGAAGCGGTGGTGGACCGGCTGGTGATTGACGACAAGATTCGCGTGCGACTGCAAGATTCGGTGCAGACGGCGTTGCGGTGGGGCGAGGGGGTGATGAGGACGCTGCATCAGGTCGAGAGTCGAGAGTCGAGAGTCGAAGGCCAGAAAGCGCGTCCGGCTCTCGACCCTCGACCCTCGACCCTCGACCCTGCCGCGTGGACCGAAACGCTCCACTCCAACCGCATGTATTCGCCCGCCACGGGCAAGAGCTACGAGCCGTTGACGCCGAAACATTTTTCGTTCAACGCGCCGTCGGGGGCGTGTCCGGTTTGCCACGGGCTGGGCCAGGAAATGATTTTCGACGAGGGTCTCGTCGTGCCCGATCCGGAAAAATCAATCGAAGACGGCGCCATCCAGCCGTGGCGGCGCGCGGGCAAACGGCTGGCCATCTATTACAAGGCGCTGTTGCGCGCCGTGACGGCACACTACGGTGTGAGCATGGAGACGCCCTATAAAAATCTGCCCGACGAATCCAAGAAAACCCTGCTGCACGGTTCGGGCGAGGAGGAAATCGAGTTCCGTTTCTGGCGCGCGGGCAAGCAGAGCGTCGTGAGCCGTCCGTTTGAAGGCGTGTTGCCGAACTTGAAGCGGCTGGCCACCGAAAGCGAGAGCGAGTTCATCCGCAACCGGCTCAAGGCCTACATGAGCCCGCAGTTTTGCGATGTCTGCAAAGGGAAGCGATTAAAGCCGGAAATTCTCGCGGTGACGCTTGGAAATGACGAATGTCGAATGACGAATGGTGTCTCCGGTGCGGCCATTCGTCATTCGTCATTCGTCATTCCGGGTCTTTCCATCATGGACGTTTGCGAGCTCTCGGTGGCGAAGGCCGACGAGTTTTTCGCCACCCTCAAGCTGACCGAGTTCGAGGAAAAAATCGCGCACGACGTCATCAAGGAAATCCGCGCGCGGCTCGGCTTTCTGAAAAACGTGGGCCTTGGTTATCTCACGTTGAATCGCGAGAGCGGTTCGTTAAGCGGCGGCGAGGCGCAACGCATCCGGCTGGCCACGCAGATTGGCGCGGGTCTGGTGGGCGTGCTTTACATTCTCGACGAACCGAGCATCGGCCTGCACCAGCGCGACAACGACCGGCTGCTCAAGACGCTGGCCGGATTGCGCGACCTCGGCAACACCGTGCTGGTGGTGGAACACGATGCCGACACGATTCGCGCGGCGGATTTCATCGTGGACCTCGGTCCGGGCGCGGGCGTGCGCGGTGGCGAACTGGTGGCGGCGGGGCCGTTGCCGGAAATTCTCGCCAGCGAAAAGTCGCTCACGGCGAAATATTTGACCGGCGAGCTTTCGATTCCGATTCCAAAGTTGCGCGTGAAACCTTCGCCCGACCGCGGCTGGCTGGAAGTGCTCGGAGCACGGGAAAACAATTTGAAGAACGTGGATGCGCGGTTTCCCATCGGCCTGCTGACGTGCGTCACGGGCGTGAGCGGTTCGGGCAAGAGTACGCTGGTGGATGACATTCTGCGCCGCGCGTTGTTTCGGAAATTCTTCGGCTCGAAGGAAAGGCCCGGCGCGCATCGGGTGCTGAAAGGATTCGAGGGTCTCGACAAGGTCGTTGTGATTGATCAGACGCCGATTGGCCGCACGCCGCGCAGCAATCCGGCGACTTACACCGGCATGTTCAACCACATTCGCGATCTGTTCGCACGGCTGCCGGCGGCAAAAATTCGCGGCTATGAGCCGGGCCGGTTTAGTTTCAACGTGAAGGGCGGTCGCTGCGAGAAATGTCAGGGCGACGGCCTGATCAAAATTGAAATGCACTTTCTGCCACCAGTGTATGTCACGTGTGAAGCGTGCAATGGCCGCCGCTACAACCGCGAGACGCTCGAAATCGCCTACAAGGGCATGAACATCGCTGACGTGCTCGACATGACGGTGGACGAAGCGGTGACCTTTTTCCGCGCCGTGCCGCAGATTTACGATCCGCTGCTGACCTTGGCAGAGGTGGGTTTGGGCTACATCCATCTCGGTCAATCCGCCACAACCCTGAGCGGCGGCGAAGCGCAGCGCGTGAAGCTGGCGTCCGAATTGAGCCGCAAGCAAACGGGCCGCACGCTCTACATTCTCGACGAGCCGACCACCGGGTTGCATTTCGCCGACGTGGCCAAACTGCTCGAAGTGCTCTTCAAGTTGCGAGCGTCGGGCAACACCTTGATCGTGATCGAGCACAACCTCGACGTGATCAAGACCGCGGACTGGGTCATTGACCTTGGTCCTGAAGGCGGCGACGCGGGCGGACGGATTGTCGCGCATGGGCCGCCGGAGGGAATCGTGAAATGCGCGGAGAGTTACACGGGGCAATATTTGAGTCGAATTCTTAACCGGATTGTCGCATAACTGGCCCGCATGAAGTCGCCGTTCCATTCAGGTTTGCATCGCGTGCTCACGCTGATTTGCTTTGCCGCGTTGCTGGCCGGCGGTTCGCTTCGCGCGGCAAGCTCCGGCGAAAACCGCGCTTACGCGGCGGCGGCAAAATCTTTTCAAGACGGCATGTGGGAGCGGGCGGAAGCCGAGTTTGCGCAGTTCGTTGAAAAACATCCGAAATCCGAACGTGCGCCGGAAGCGGTGCTGCTGCAGGCGCAGGCGCAGTTCAAACAGGGAAGATTTGGCCCGGTCGTTTCGTTGCTGACCGCGCGGCAGGGCAGCGCGGGCAAACTGGCCGACGAATATCTTTTCTGGATTGGCGAAGCGCAGTTTCAGAATACCAACTACGTCGCAGCCGCGGAGGCGCTCGGCCAATTGACGCGGGATTTTTCGATGTCGGCACGGCGCTTGGAGGCTGGTGTGGGCGAAGCGGCGGCGCGAGCGAAGCTGGGCGAGTGGCCGCGCGTCGTGGAATTGCTTCTGAAACCCGACAGCGTGTTTCAACAGATGGCCCGGGTCAGCACGAACAATGAATTTGTCGCGCACGGCTATTTACTGTTGGCTGAAGCGGGATTGGCGCAAAAAGACTACGCCCAGGCTGAAGCCGCGTTGCAGCCGCTCGCGCAACGTCCACTTTCAACCGATCTCAACTGGCAACGGCAATATCTGCTTTGTCGCATCCATCTGGCTGCGGGCCGGACGGAAGACGCGCGGCAAGCCAGCACCGGGTTGGTGTCAATGGCGGAGAGCACCGGCCGCCGCGACCTGCTGGCGACAAGTGTTGAGTTCCAAGCAGGCACTCTCGAACAGCTTGGCCGGCGGGAGGAAGCCATTGCCGCCTTCAAACGAAATCTCGCGCCCGGGACGCCGGTCGAGCGGCAGCGACATGCGTTGTTGAAAGTCGCGGAGTTGATGTTGGCGCAGAACCGGGCGGTCGAGGCTGGCGAGATACTGGAAAGATTTCTCACCCAGTTTTCCAATGCGCCGGCGGCGGACGTGGCCTTGCTGGCGCTCGGTGAACTGCACCTGAAACAACACGTTGCCACCGGCCCAACGAACGCCGCGTCGCCCGTCACAAACCATGTCCAACTTGCGCTCGGATTCTTCGATCGGCTCATCAGCACGTTTTCCAACAGCACGCTCGCCGGCAAGGCCGAACTCGGTCGGGGCTGGAGTTTCTGGCTGGAGGGGAAGATTCCCGAAAGCCTCGCGGCGTTCAAACGCGCGGTGGACCAGTTGCCGCCGTCGGAAGACCTGGCGGTGGCGCGATTCAAGTTGGCTGATGCGCAGTTTGCCCAAAACGATTTCGCCGGGGCGCTGCAGAATTATCAGGGCGCCTTGGCGGCTGCGTCCGATTTACCGCGCACGAAGGAAGCTTTAACCCCCCAGGCGCTCTACCAGATGCTGCGAGCCAGCTTAGGCTCGACGAATCTGGCGGTCGCCACCGAGGCCATGGGAAAGATTCTCCAATCCTATCCCAACCACCCCGTGACTGACCGCAGCGTGTTGTTGGTGGGGCAGGGACTGACCGACCTCGGCAAACCGGACAAGGCGCGCGCGGAGTTTGCGAGATTTGTCGAGCTGTTTCCGGAATCGCCGTTGCGCCCGGAGGTGGAACTGGCCATCGCCCAAATTCACGGGCAAAAAGCGGAGTGGCTGGCGGCAATAACGAACTATGACGCCTGGCTGGAACACTTCGGGACCAATCCGCTGCGCCCGCGTGCGGAGTTCAATCGCGCTTGGGCTAATTTTCAGGCGGGCAACGAGACCAATGCGTTGAAGTTGTTCACGAACTTCGTGGCGCAATTCGCCACCAACGAACTTGCCCCGCAGGCCCAGTGGTGGGTGGCCGACCACTACTACGGCCAGAACGATTTCCCGAACTCGGAAAAAAATTACAAATTGGTGTTCCAGAACTGGCCGGCTTCGGAACTG
>CAYIOH010000199.1:0-7247 GCA_964364975.1 uncultured Bifidobacteriaceae bacterium | reverse complement strand
GGATGGTCGGGCCGCCATCCGATGAATACAGTTGCATTTATAGCAGCTGAAGCATCGGACTTGTTGTTATGCCTGAATCACCGCCAGCGTTGAAGCCGCTCTTGTTCCCACTGGGTTGACTGCGCGTGTTCGCGTGTGTCTTCGCTTTCACCGACGGCACACTTCAAACGCGCCTGGTTTCCCGGCCTCGCGTCGGCGGCTGGTTCGGCAAGGAACAGTCCCCCTCATTATGAGCAAGAAAATGGCTGGTGTCATCATGGCTTACGGCGCCGTGCTGGCGGCATTGGGCCTCGCCGTCGGATCGGTCGCCCCTGAACTGGCAAAGATTACATCTATCACCGGCATCGCCGGCGGCGGATTGTGTGTGCTTTGGGGCCTCGTGGCGTTGGCCGGGCACAAACGCCGCGTGTGGACGGTTCTCACTCTGATTGCGGTCTTGGTGGTTGTGTTGAGCCAGGCGGTTCAGGCGTGGATGGCGTCCACCGATAAATCAGGAACTGTCGCAGGCGCGTTGCTGCTGACGCTCATGCTGCTGCTGACGGTGGGCATGCTCATGTACGTCTTGCACGGCGAGCGCCCGCCGGAGTTTTATACGACGGAGCCAGTCCGGCGGGACCGCCCGCCATCGCGCGGAAATGATGCTCATTCGGATGGTGGAAGGCATCAATCCAAGTAAGCACGGTGAAGGTCGCAATAATCGCATCGGTGATTGTAGCTCTGCATTTAATCGTGCTGGGATTTTTCTTCTTCATACCGCCCTTGAACTATTTCGCGGTGACTTGCCTGAGCACGGTTATTGTTTGGTCGGCGGTGTTCTCGTTCGGCAAACGAAGAAAGCGAACCGCCATCATCGCTGGTTCCCTGCTCCAGCTTGCCATCCAGCAAGTCACTTATCACGCCTGGGTGTCCGACCAGGCCGGTGTCTGGTGGCCACTGGCGCAATTCCTTTCCTTGCAATACGTGGTGGCGCTCAGGCTCGGTAGTTCGCCGGATGACGCATGAACGACACCGGACGAGCGATTACAACTAGATACAACCCAATCCCTTAAACTTGAAACACCATGATGAAATTCTCCTTTGAAAAGTTTCTGAAACTGACGTTCCTCGGCCTCGTCGCGCTGCTTTGCTGGTCGCCCTGCGTGCAAGCTCAGCCCGCCACCAATGCCATCACGGCGCTTGCCTCAGATGTATCCACCGTCCAAGCCCCGCCGAAGGTCTGGCTCACGTTCGGTCCTAACAACTCAGCGGCCAGAAATTGACCTTGGCTTATGAACGAAGACATGATTAACGTAAAATCGGCCCTGCCGCGCATCGCGATGGTTTCCACCCACGGCTACGTGGCGACCCAGCCGCCGTTGGGCGCGGCGGACACTGGCGGACAGGTCGTGTATGTGTTGGAGCTTTCCAAGAAACTTGCGCAACTCGGCTACGAAGTGGACATCTGGACGCGGCGGTTTGAGGATCAGCCGGAAATCGAACCGGTGGCCGAGCAGGTGCGGATCATTCGCGCCCGTTGCGGCGGGCAAAACTTCATTCCCAAGGAATATCTCTACGAGAAGCTGCCCGCGTGGGGCGAAAACGCATTGCGCTTCATCAACAAGCAAGGGTTGAAATACGCGTTCATCAACAGCCATTACTGGGACGCCGGGGTGGCCGGGCAGCACTTGAGCGAAGTGCTCGGTGTGCCGCACCTTCACACGCCGCATTCGCTGGGCATTTGGAAAAAGCGTCAGATGGAGAACGATTATCCGGGCGACACGGCCAAGTTCGAGCAGCAATACAACTTCGCCAAGCGCATCCATCATGAAACACTGCTCTACGGCTCGGCGGACATGGTGCTCGCCACGACCCCGCCGCAACTGGAATTGCTCTTGAGTGATTACGAAGTGCCGCCGGAGAAGTGCCGTATGATCCCGCCCGGCTACGACGACAACCGTTTCTTCCCCGTGGGCGAATCCACCGAGCGCGCGTTGCGTCAGAAACTCGGCTTCAACGGACCGGTCGTGATGGCTGTCGGACGATTGGCGCGCAACAAGGGTTACGATCTGCTCCTTCAAGGCTTCCAGTTGGTGGCGCAGCGCAACCCACAAGTGACGCTTTACCTGGCGGTGGGCGGCACGAGCATGACTCCGCTGGAGGAAAAGATTCTGGGCGAACTCAAGGAACTGGTTGCTCAACTCGGCCTGCACGACCGCGTCCGTTTCGGCAGCTTCATCCCCGACGATCAACTCGCCGATTATTATCGCGCCGCAGACGTGTTCGTGTTATCCAGCCGATACGAACCATTCGGCATGACGGCCATTGAAGCGATGGCTTGCGGCACGCCGACGGTGGTGACGGTTCACGGCGGGTTGTATCGCTCGGTCACGTTCGGCCGGCACGCGCTCTACGCTGATCCGTTTGACCGCGAGGACTTGGGCATTATGATTCTCAAAGTGCTCAAGCATCCCCGTTTGCGCGCGCGCCTGTCGCGCATGGGCGCGCACAAGGCGCGGAGCTTGTTCACGTGGACGGGTGTCGCCCAGCAACTGGTCGCGCTGGTCGAACACCGGGCCACGGAAAGTTTCGCGTTAAGCGACACTGAGTGGGATGAACCGTGGAATGACGCCGACTAAACTATTCTGCTCCGACCTGGACGGCACGTTGCTGGGCAATCCCGAGTCAACGCGCCGCTTCAAGGAGGCTTGGGAAACGCTCTCCCGCCGGCAACGTCCTCTCTTGTGTTACAACACCGGACGGCTCGTTGACGACGTGCTCAACCTCCTGAAAACGGAGGCTCTCCCCTGGCCGGATTACATCATCGGTGGCGTTGGCACGCAGCTTTACGATGCCAAGCGCAAGCAGGCGGTCACCGAGTTTGACGAACAGTTTCGCGACGGCTGGGACTTGGCGAAAATTGAGCAAATCCTCGCCGCCTTGCCCGGCATCTCGCGGCAGCCGCCGGAATTCCTGCATCCCTACAAATCGAGCTGGTATTTGCCTCAGGCCGCGCCGGAAACCTTGGACGCGCTCCGCAAACAACTGGCCGACGCCGGACTCAAGGCCAGTGTGATTTACTCCAGCGCGCGCGACCTGGACGTGTTGCCCGCCAACACCAGCAAAGGCCACGCGCTCCAACGGCTTTGCGAGCGCATCAACCTTCCGCTGAAGCAAGTCCTCGTGGCCGGGGATACCGGCAACGACAGCAGCATGTTCCTGTTGCCGGACGTGAAGGGCATCGTCGTGGAAAACGCGCAGCCGGAACTCCACGAGGCCGTGGTCCACCTCCCGACCTACAGTGCGACCCGCGCGTTCGCCGACGGTGTGCTGCAAGGGTTGGCCCATTTCGGAGTCATCAGCGAGACGCCGTCGCTCGACCGGGCCGGCGTGCCGGCGGAAGAATTAGATCCCACCCTCCGCCGCCTGTTCAGCGAGGAAGCGCTCAGTTCGCTCACCGCCGACGAACGCGAATTGATTGCGGAAGGCTACCGGCGCGCGTTGATTGCCTTGCGGAAAAACATCACGCCGGCCGGCTTCTCCGCCTGCTCTTCGGCCGACAACGAAGTGACCGGGACGGACAACAACTACCGCGCGGTGTGGGCGCGCGATGGCGCGATCACCATCGTCGGCACGATTGATCTGCCGGACTCGGACGTGCGCGCGACCCAACTCGCCACCTTGCGCACCCTCCTCGATCACCTCGCGCCCAACGGCCAGATTCCGGCGAACGTCAGTCTCGACACAGGTGCGGCAGACTACAGCGGCGTGGGCGGCATTTGCGCCATTGACGGTGGCTTCTGGATGGTGCTGGCATTCTATCTCTACGTTCGCAAACACGAGGATTGGGATTTGCTGGCCGAATACGCCGTGTCGCTGGATCGCATGATGAACTGGCTGCTTGGGCTCGACAGCAACAACGACGGCCTGCTCGAAATCCCGGAAGCCGGCGATTGGACCGATCTCTTTGGCCGCAGTTATCATGTTCTTTACGACGAAGTGCTTTGGTATCGTGCGGCCGTAGCTTACGGTCGGCTGCTGGAGTTTCAGAAAAAGTTTGACGACGCTTCCGCGTGGCTGCGCCGGGCGCAGACCATCCGCAGCAAAATCCTCGCGGCCTTCTGGCCCTCGACGAAGCCGCGTGACCCGTCCGCGCGCCTCAGCTTTGCGGACCAGCAATCCGCCGTGGGCGATGCGAGTTACCTGCTCGCCGAAATCACGCCCTTTGCCTTCAATTGGCGCTGCGACGTGTTGGGTAACATTCAAGCCTTCATTGGCAACGTGCTGGACGTGGACCGCGCGCGCACCGCGTTCAAATTCATGTGGGGCGTCGGTGTGAACGAGCCGCTCCCCGTGGTCAATCTGTATCCGCCCGTGCAAGCCGGCGACCCGGACTGGCGCGCCTACTACACGGTGAATCTGCTCAATCTTCCGGGCCATTACCATAACGGCGGCATCTGGCCATTCATCGGCGGCATGTGGGTGCGCTTCATTCATCGCCTCGGCCTGCGCGACGTGGCCTGCCGCGAATTGCTGAAGCTCGCGCAGGCAAATCGCCTTGGAAAAAATCAGGACTGGGAATTCAACGAATGGCTTCACAGCCGCACCGGACGCCCGATGGGCAAGGCGTTTCAAGCGTGGTCCGCCTCGTCGTTCATTCACGCCTGCCATGAGTTGCAAATGAGCCCGGAAAGCCTTGCCCATGAGTAGTTCCCGCCCACACAACAGGCCAAAGCTCCGTAGGAGGATTTTCATAACTACAAAGATACCGCGCCCACGGCGCTGGCTTACGTGATTGTTGTGACCAGTGAATTGATTTCCGACCGTGTACTGCGGACTGTGGACCGAAGACTGAAAGCACATGCCTCTTTACGAATACGAACTCTGCGAAGGTAATTGCGCCGTCTGCGGCGGGAAGTTCACCTTGAACCGCCCCTTGTCGGCCAAGCCGCTGACCCATTGTCCCGCGTGCAAGAAGCCAGTGCGCAAAATCATCTCTGCCTTCAACACCCCCACCAAGCTCAAGCCCCTCTCCACGACCGATGCCAAGAAAGCCGGGTTCCAGGTTTACAAACGGCTCGGCAAGGGCGAATACGAGCGGCAATGAGTAGCGGCAGGCTCAGCCCCGGCCCTTCCTAGGCGTTGCCGCGTCGGCATAGCTTGCATTCGGGAAATGATCAGCCTGACGCAAACACGAGAGAATCGTTTGCGGAAAAACATTGCCAGTCGCCTGCGTCTTTGGCTTCATCTCAGCGTGCCTCAAACGGCAGACCATGTGAAAACCATAACGACGAGCCGTCGCCGGATGCAGATTCTTTACTCCGGCCAGGTTCAGGGGGTGGGCTTTCGTTACACGGTCAGGCAGGTGGCCGCTGGATTTGAAGTGACCGGCACGGTCAGCAACCTGCCGGATGGCCGCGTGGAACTGGTGGCCGAAGGGAGTGCGGCGGAGTTGAACGTATTTCGTCAGGCCATTCGGGATGCGGGGCTGGATCATTTCATCCAGGACGAGCATGTGGATTGGAGCGAAGCGCAAGGCGGATTGCGCGGATTTGAGATTTCGAGATAGGAAACCGATGAAGTTTGCGATCATAGCCGACATTCACGCCAACCTGGAGGCGTTCCAGGTGGTGTTGGAAGACATCAAACAGCAGAAGTGCACGCACTATGCCTGTTTGGGCGATGTCGTCGGCTACAACGCCAACCCGAAGGAGTGCCTGGACATCGTCCGTGAGATGGGCTTCCCGGTCGTGAAAGGCAATCACGACGAGTATTGCTCAGGTGACAGTCCGCTCGACGGTTTTAATCCTGCCGCGGCGGCGGCGGTGGATTGGACGCGCAAACAACTCAGCGAGGATGACCGCGCCTGGCTGCGCGACCTGAAATACCAGCGCATGGTCACGAGCTTCACCATCGTCCACGCCACGCTGGATGCGCCGCAACGCTGGGGTTACGTGTTCGACAAACTCGCGGCGGCGGCGAGTTTCACCTACCAGAACACGGCGATCTGCTTCTTTGGTCACACCCACGTGCCGGTGGCGTTCATGCGCGACAGCGTGGTGCGCGGCGGGACGTACTCGAAGTTCAAGGTTGACGCGGGCAAGAAATACTTTGTGAACGTCGGCGCCGTGGGCCAGCCGCGCGACAACAATCCCAAGGCCGCCTACGTGATTTACGACGTGTACGAAGGCACGATCGAATTGCGCCGGCTGGATTACGACATCGCTAAGGCCCAGAAAAAAATCCTGGCCGCCGGTCTGCCGGAGCGGTTGGCGGAGCGGCTGGCGTATGGGCGGTGACAGGTGACACGTGACAAGTGACAGGATGCTCCATCGAACGCCGGTTTTCATGTCACCTGTCACCTGTCACTTGTCACTTTCTTGAAAATCCTCATCCTCAAACCCAGCTCGCTCGGCGACGTGGTTCAGGCGCTGCCGGTATTGCGGCTGATTAAGCGACATCTCCCTGAGAGTGAGGTTCACTGGTGGATTGATTCGGCGCTCGCCCCTCTGCTGGAAGGCGACCCGGACCTGGCTGGGGTGGTGCGCTTCGAGCGGCGACGCTGGGCATCGCCGATGCAATGGCCGGAGATGTGGCGCAGCGTGCGCTGGATGCGCGCGCAGAATTTTGACTGGGTGATTGATCTGCAATGCCTGGCCCGCAGCGGCGCCTTCGCGTGGCTGGCGAACGGAAAGTTTCTCGTCGGCCTCGACGAACCGCGCGAAGGAGCGCGGGGGTTTTACGATCTCGCCGTCCCGCGCGCGTCTTTTCACACGCACGCGGTGGACTGGTATCTCGCCGTGCTGCCGCGGCTCGGCGTGCCGTTGGACGGAAAATTCACGTGGCTGCCCGAGCGGCCCGCCATCGCCGCCGCTGTGAAAGCCAAATGGCAAACCGGAGGCGCGCGCTGGATCGCTCTCCAACCGGGCGCCCGTTGGGCGAACAAGCGCTGGCCCGTCGGATATTTCGCGGAACTGGCCCGCCAACTGGCCGCGCATTACGACGGTGTGCGCTTTGCGATTCTCGGTGGAGCGGAAGACCAGCCTTTGGGCGGCGAGATTTCGCGCGCGGCCCCGGGACGTTGCCTGAACCTGGCCGGACAGACTTCGCTGCCCGAAATGGTCGAGTGGCTGCGCCTGTGCGAGTTGATGGTGACGAACGACACCGGTCCGATGCACGCGGCCGTAGCGCTGGGCAAGCCGGTCGTCGCGCTGTGCGGTCCGACCGAACCGCGGCGAACCGGGCCGTACGGCCGGCCTGGGCAAGCGGTG
>CAYIOH010000198.1:0-7248 GCA_964364975.1 uncultured Bifidobacteriaceae bacterium | reverse complement strand
CTTGCGGTTGTGCTGCGGCTGAGGACAGCCGCGCGCTGGCACTTGAGCTTTGCGCGGTGACAGGTTATTTTCAGCCTATGCCGATTTACGAGTTTCATTGTGAGAAGTGCGAGCGCGACAGCGAAATCCTTGTGCGGTCCAGCGATTGGAATGGCACCGCGTGTCCACACTGTGGCTCGAAAAAGCTGACCAAGAAACTTTCCGTCTTCGCATCGGCTGGCAGCGGTGGCGGTGAAACCGCGCCCGCTTGCACCGGTACGCCCCCTTCCTGTTGCGCGTGCGGTACCGGCCGACCGCATCGGCATTGAGGATTGTAGCGGCGGTCTGTGACCGCCGTTTCAATCGGCGCTCACAGAGCGCCGCTACAACACACTTCCCGGGCTGTGATTTTCCGCAAGTCCTTGACCGCCCAATCCGGCTTGTGCGGTTTCAATTCTTCAAATTTGTGACCGCCCGTGGCCACCGCCAGCACCTTTGCCCCAATGGCGCGGGCGCAGCGGATGTCGTGCGCCGTGTCGCCCACGACGAGGATTTGGTCGCCTCGGAGATTTTCATTCAGGGCGCGGTTGCCACGTTCACGGGCAATCACGGCAATCTGATCGCGGTCCTCGTGGTCGTCGGCAAACGCACCGGTGCGAAATACGTCCCACAGCTTGAAATAGCGCAGCTTGATTTCCGCGCCGAGCCGGATGTTGCCGGTAAGCAGACCGATGAGCGGCGCGGGCGAAAGACGTTCCAAGCCGCGGATGAATTCGGTCACGCCCGGGCAAATCTCTCCCTTGCACCCGCGCATCAGTTCATCGAGGCAATGAACGTAGGTGTCGAAGAAACGGCGGAAATTTTCCTCGCTTGCGTGAATGTTGCTCAGTGCAAACAGCTCGCGCACGAGTGAGATGTCCGTGCGGCCGGCAAACCGGATGCGCTCGGTGCCGCCGTGGACGCCGAAGACGGACGCGAACGTGCGGGCAAACGCCTCCACCCCCGCGCCGTGGGTGCGGATCAGCGTGCCGTCAATGTCGAACAAAACCAGCCGGATCATCGGGTGTTGGAAAATAGGAGAGCCGGGACAGGATGGCAATTCCGGCGTGTACTTGGCATCTCAACGTTTTCGAGTGAAGCCGGCTTGTGAATATTTCTGCGCCGCCAGTTCCTCCGTTCGCTCGCGTAACGCGGTGTCGAGTTGGAGTTCAAGCTTCAGCTTGTCCGGGAAACACGCTAAAGCGTGGACTCCAACGGACCGGCGCTCCGCCACGTCGCACATCGCCTGCTCCCAAGCGGCGCGGGCCAACTCGAGCGGCGGCGGTTGGATAGAGCCTTGAATCAGTAATCCGTCGCGTGTGCGGCGTTGCGCGGCGCCGGCAATCTTTTTTCCGCGCCAAAGCAGGTCAAATTTTTCGTGGCCAACGAAGCATTGGCCCGGGCCGACTCGGCGGCAGGATTCGGCGAGATCGGTTGGGACGTTGAGTTTGCCGAACGCGGCTTGAATCCACTCGTGGATGCGACGATAGCTGTCAATCGCCGCGAGCGAGTACCACTCGTGGCCTGCCGGAAACGCGAGGCTGTAAGTCCAATCAGCGTCATGCGGAACGATGCCGCCGCCGGTGGACCGGCGCACAAGCGGTCGCAGCAAGGTGGCACGTTCGACCTCGACAAATCTTTGAAAATAGCCAAACGACGCTGACGGCTTGGTCCAACTGTAGAAGCGGAGCACGGGTTGACCGAGACGCGGCATGGCTTCGAGCAACGCCTCGTCCAGCGCCATGTTGAAGGCAGGTTGGCACGGGCCGGAGTTGAGAACGAACCATTTGGAACGTTCAACATTCAACGCCGAACATTCAACTTCCATTGGCTGCGCTGATTTGGAGTCCGTCCCCGAAATTGGGCGTTGGGTGTTGAATGTTGAATGTTGAATGTTTTCCATTTCAAACCTTGCCCGCCGACGGACACAGCTTTGCAATCTCGCACCCCGCGCAATCCGGCTTCCGCGCGTCGCAGCGCCGCCGTCCGTGCCAGATGAGCCAGTGACTGAACAAAGTCCATTGTTCGCGCGGCACGAGGGGCATCAAATCCTGTTCGATTTTCTCCGGGTCGGTGTGCTTGGTCAGGCCGAGCCGCTGCGACAACCGCGCAATGTGCGTGTCCACCACCACGCCGACGTTGATGCCAAAAGCATTTCCCAGCACAACGTTGGCCGTCTTGCGCCCGACGCCACCGAGCGCGGTGAGGTCCTCCATCGAGCGTGGCACTTCACCGCCATGTTTTTCAACCAGTGCGGCGCAGCAAGCTTTGATGTTCTTCGCCTTATTGCGGAAAAAGCCGGTGGTCTTGATGGCTTGCTCCAACTCCGCAAGGTCGGCGTTCGCAAAATCCGCTGCACCTCGGTATTTCTTGAACAACTCCGCCGTGACCAGGTTCACGCGCTTGTCCGTGCACTGCGCCGAGAGAATCGTGGCGATGAGCAGTTCCAAGGGAGTGGAAAAGTTCAGTTCGCAGTGTGCGTTGGGATACGTCTTCTGCAAACCCGCGAGAATCTTTTTTGCGCGGGCGGCTTTGGCTTCGACGGTTTCACGCGGCATGGCTTGGAAATCGTCGGTGAGCCGATGCAAAATGAAAAGCCCGGACTTGCGTCCGGGCTTTGTGTCGAATTGTTCCTGCCGCCGGATTACTTGGCCGGCTCGGCGGGTTTGACCGGGGCCGCAGCTTCAGCGGCCCTCTTGGCGGCTTCGGCGGTGGCTTTCTCGTCCGCGACTTTCTTTTCTTCCTCCTTCTTTTGCTTTTCGAGCCGTTCGCGCATTTCCGGGGTAGGCTTCCCGTATTGGCCATCGGTCCAGCGATAGAACCAGCCTTCGTAGTCGAGGTAGGAATGAATCCACCACGCGAAGAACAGCACGATGAGAATTTTCGGCCACAGGGCGGATTTCTCGGCGTAGCGGTCGCTGATATCCACGGACGAGCCGGGCGGCAACTTGGCGATACCGGTGAGGCTGGTGCCGAAGGGCACGTTGACTTTGGCTTTCGCGTTCACGGCCCAGCCGTTGGCGTCGAGGATCGGGCCGAGATTGCGCTTGCGGAGTTTGATGAAGGCCAGGATCAACGACGGCACGGAGATCAGCAGCATGAGGCCGATGATCATCAGCGGCAGTTGCCACGGGGCGATGCCTTTGAACAAACCGAGGACGTAGGCGAGCGCGCTGCCGATGGCGCCAAAGGCCACACCCATCGCGGCCACCATGCCCACGTCCACTTTCTTGGTTTCGGCAGGCTTCGCCTTGTCCGCCTGAGCCGCGGCTTCGGCGGCCTTGGCCAATTTCGCATTGGCATCCGAATCGGCCGCGGCGGCGCGCCTGGCGATTTGCTCTTCGATCATGCGAACGAGCTTCTTGTACGGCGCCCAGAACGCCTGCCGCAGGCTGATGGGATTCGACAGAATCTTGGTGATCGTCGCATCGTAATCGCGCCCTTTCCGGTCGTAGAAAATGCCGTTGCGTCCGACCATCAAGTTGTCATCGTCGCCCTGCGAGAAGATGGCCACGATGCTCATTTTTTCGCCCGTCCCTTTGCGCACGCAATCGCAATAGGTGAGATAGGCGCCCGCCAAACCTGCCATACTGGCGTGCTTGCCGGCATCCTCGACTGTGAGACAGAGATTGCAGGAACGTTGATCCAGATACAGAGTGCCGCATTGAAAAATGGCCGGGTTGCCGCCGTCATAGAGGTCCTTGAAGTTGACAAAGTTGATGCAGAGCGTGTGCAGATCGCGCACGAAGCGGCAAAGTTTTTCGACGTTCGCGATGGACATGGCCTCGGGTTCGAGCGCCTTGTCCTTGGCGATGAGCGCGGCGACGTTTTCCTTTGCCTTGCCGCCGAGGATTTCGCGCACGCGCTTGATGCCGAGCTTTTCAACCGCCGCACCCGCTTTGCCGGCGTTCCAACATTCATACGCGCCAAGCTTCGCCTGAAGCGCGGCCCAATCCGCTTCGGTCAATTCGGACTTGTCGCTGAGCAGAGGCTTCACGGCGTTCGCCTGCAACGCGGCCACGGCGGCGGCATGGGCGGGATTGACCGCGCCTTTGAGCGGGAGCGGTTTGCCGGCAGCAATCGGCGCAAGTGGGAAGCCGGCGATTTCCCCGGCGGTGATGCTCATATCTTTCGCGGCGATGGCGAGGTATTCCTCCTCTTTCCGATTGAGCAGCGTGATGGCACGCGGATCGTAAGCCGCGAGCCGGCAGCGGCCAAAGTAATCGTCCACCTTGGTCTTGATCGCCTTAACGGCGACGCTGGCCGCAGCGGTGGCGTCGTCGGCGGGCAAAATGTTTTTGACGTCGGCCTCGGCTTTCTTCATCCAGCGGTCAAACGCGGCGCACTCGGCAAAGAACGCATCCACCTTCGCCTGATCAATGACGGGTTTGGTGGAGCGATCCGGGACGTTGCCAAAGCAGGCCACAATGTCGGTGATGACGGCTTTGGTGGCTTCGTCGGTGGCAGATTCGGGGATAATGACACCGTCGCCGTTGAGCGTGGTGTTGACAAAGATCTTGTTGGCGTCTGAAGCGTCGGCGAGCGTGATGGCGGTGGCGTCTTGCTTGCCGAGATTCGCGCAGATTTGTTTTGCGGAGGCGAGCAGTTGTTTGCCTTCCGGCGTCGCGTCGCTGATTGCGGAGAAAGGCACCGCGTCGCCGCCTTTGACGAGATCGTCAGGGTTCTTAAGCATCGCGCCGGCCCATTTGGCGGCGGCGATGATTTCCGGCGCACGCATGCGACCATCCTTGTCGGTGTCAATCAACGCCGCGGTTTTGACATCGAATTCCAGCCCGGTCGTTGGACAGGCGAGCGCGACCCATAGTTTCTGGTCGAGTTGGTCGAGGTTCATCAAGTCCGCTCCGGTTTCCAGTTTGACCTGGTCAAAGCCGCCGGCGCGGAAGAATTTCCAAGTGTGGGAAGATTTCGCGTTCATAGATTCTGAGGTTGCAGGTTCTATTTCGCCCGAACGTTAGCCGCATGAGCCGGGTTGTAAAATCAGTAAATTTGCGCAAATGGGCGTGCCAACGACCGGGCGTTGGGAACCGGAAAGAACACAACGCCAAACTTCTTGAAACCTGACAAGGGATTAAACAAATTCCGGCATATCAAAATTTTCCGAGTGCTTGAAAGCTGGCGCGGGGCTGGCCCCTTCGATGTACTCGAATACCTTCCCCTCGTAATTGCGCAGCACCACGCGGTCGCGGTTGCGGCTCAGGACGTATTCCGGATTGACCGGCACCTTTCCGCCGCCGCCGGGCGCGTCAATGACGTATTGCGGCACGGCGTAACCCGTCGTGTGGCCCCGCAGGGCGTCCATGATGTCCAGTCCGTCGCGCACGCTCGCACGCAAATGCGCCGAACCGGCGATGAGGTCGCACTGGTAGAGGTAGTATGGCTTCACGCGGCAGCGCAAAAGTTTCTGCACCAGCGCCTGCATCACTTCCGCTTTGTCGTTCACGTGGCGCAGCAGCACGGACTGGTTGCCCAGCGGAATGCCAGCGTCGGCCAGGCGTCCTAGCGCATCGCGCACCTCGGTCGTCAACTCACGCGGGTGATTAGAGTGGATGCTGATGAACAGCGGATGAAACCGCTTCAACATCGCGCACAATTCCGGCGTGATCCGTTGCGGCAGAAAAATCGGGATGCGCGTGCCGATCCGCAAAAATTCCACGTGCGGAATCGCGCGCAACCGCGCCAGCAGATTTTCCAGCTTATCGTCGCTGAACAGCAGCGGGTCGCCGCCGCTCAACAGCACGTCGCGCACTTCAGGATGTTGCCGGATGTATGCGATCTGCCGCTCGAAGTCGGGATGGAAATCATAGCCGCTGGCGTTGCTCACCAACCGCGACCGCGTGCAGTAACGGCAATATGCCGCACAGCGGTCGGTCACGAGGAACAACACCCGGTCCGGGTAGCGATGCACCAGCCCCGGTACCGGCGAGTGTGAATCCTCACCGCACGGGTCGGACGTTTCCCAGGATGCCGTGTGGGTTTCCTCCACACGCGGAATGACCTGCCATCGAATTGGGCAATGCTCGTCCGCGGGGGCAATGAGGTTGAAGAAGTGCGGCGTGATGGCCAGCGCGAGCTTGTGGTTGGCGAGTTGTGTGCCAGCAATTTCCTCCGGCGTGAGCGTGGGCATCAGCCGTTGAAGCTGTTCCAGCGTCGTGATGCGATGTTTCAACTGCCAGCGCCAGTCGTTCCAATCCGCGTCCGGCACGTCGCGCCAGAAACCGCGTCCGGCAGAGTGAAATTCCTTGAGTAATGGCGAGGAGCGGCACGATGGTGGTTCGTCGCCGGGCGCAGAAAGAGATTCGGGGTCACTGTGCATTTTGCGTAGCGCACTATAAATTTGAACCAAGAACTGTCAAGTTAGGCGGGCAACAATCAACAGAAAGCCCGTAAAGCCGGCGGTTTTTCCACCCTGCGGCAGAGTGGAATTCGTCACGGTGACCCCGCCGGATCAGCCTCTCCCTGCGCTGCCGAAACCGGTATGGGTCGGGGTCGGATCGCCTCGCGCCGCGACTCCAACTCGCTGAGTTGTTTGAGCACTTCGCGCACGATGCTTTTCGCGCCGGGCGACGCGATTTTCGACGCGGGTAAAATCATTCCCGGATAGTCGCGTTTGTCGAGATACGCCGCCAACCAGCGGCGATAATCGTCAACCAGCGCGACCAAATCCTGCGACACCCGCGGTCGCACGAAGTCCAGCCCGCGCAGCTTGGCGCGCAACGTCTGACTCTGGCGGATGAAATCCCACTCGCGGATGACCGCCGCCAGCGAAATTTCGGCGCGCCCGGGCAACTCATCGCGCGCATGGCGGACTTCCACCGGCGTGCGGAGGACTGCGTCGAGCTTCTGCCAGCTTTCCTCCGAGGACCACGTCTGCGAGGGATTGCGCCCGGTGAAATGCACGAGTTGCAATGTCCACCATTTCTCCAAATCAACCTGACGCTCGAAGTGCGTGTGGAACGCGTGGAGGAAGGCGGTCTGCCAGTTGTAACAGGTCGCCAATCTGTCGAGCATCGCGCGCAGGCACGCGCGACCATCCTTAAGCCCCAGCAATTCGGCGATGAACAATTGCGCGCTGCAGCGATACGCTTCGCCCGCCGGGCCATCGAGTTGCTCGTCCGCCGGCGAGCTCAACTCGGCGAGCGTCAGCGGCGGCCGCTCGCGCAAGGTGCGGCGCGCGGGTTCGAGCGGGTCGCGCCAGTGCTCGCGTACGGC
>CAYIOH010000197.1:0-7252 GCA_964364975.1 uncultured Bifidobacteriaceae bacterium | reverse complement strand
GGCGTGTCTCTCAAGCTGGCCTGCAAGCCGTTGACCGCCCGGCTGCCCGCCGAAGCCGAGTTGGCGCTCTACCGCATCCTCCAGAACGCGTTGGAGAATGTGGAGAGGCACGCTCGCGCCCGCCACGTTACCGTGAGCCTGCGGCAGCGCGCTTTCATTCAGTTGACGATCCATGACGACGGGATCGGCTTCGACCCGGAGCATCACGCGGCCCGACGAAAAGGAAAGGACGGCCTGGGTCTGCTCAGCATGCGCGAGCGAGCGACCTACGTGGGCGGCGCCCTCAAGATCAAATCCGTTCGCGGCGCCGGCACGGAAATCGAGGTACTCATTCCCCTGCCGCCAGTTGCCACGGCGGCCAACTGAACTGACTTATGAAACGAATCACTGTTCTGCTGGCGGAAGACCACATGATCGTGCGCGAGGGGTTTCGCAAGATGCTGGAGCTAGAAAAAGACCTTGAAGTGGTCGGTGAAGCGGAAGACGGACGCCAGGCCGTCGCCATGGTCAAAAAACTTCGCCCCGCCGTGGTGCTGATGGACATCGCCATGCCGCGGCTCAACGGTTTGGAAGCCACGCGCCAGGTGCTCAAAGCTGTCCCCGCCACCAAGGTGCTCATGCTCTCCGCGCACAGTGACGATGCGTATATCGAGGACGCGACCGACTCCGGCGCGGTGGGATTTCTGCTCAAACAAACCTCCTCCCACGTGGTGTGCGAGGCGATTCGGGAAATCCAAAAAGGAAACACGTTTTTCAGCCCGACGGTTGCCCGGCGGCTGCACGAACGCGACCGCAAGTCGTCGAACCGGGCCGGAACGCCACCGCGCAACCCCCGCTTGACTTCGCGCGAGATCGAAGTGCTCCAACTCATTGCGGAAGGCAAGGCCAACAAGCAAACCGCGTCGGAACTCGGCATCGGCATCAAGACCGTCGAGAAGCATCGCGAGCATCTCATGGAGAAGCTCAACATCCACGACACCGCTGGACTCACCCGCTACGCCATCGGTGCGGGCATCATCGAAAGCAGCGTCCAGTTGACCATCGTTTAGCGCCCTTCGCAGATTTATGTTTTGCTCCGACGTTTCTGGATGAGCAGCATTATTGGTTATGGACAGAAATGACCTTGCGTTCTGGATGACCTTGGTGGGAACGGTTTGCTGGGGCGCTTGTTTTTGGTGGATGCACCTTATTTCAACCAAACAGAATGTCCTTTTGGATCAGCTTCGCGAGCAGGGCAAACGAATCGAGAAGTTATCCAAGATCGAACATGATCTCATCAAGGAAGTGCATCCCCAGGTCAGCGAGATCAAGGAAGGGATGGACGAGATGATCGCGGCGGTGAAGGAAAATTCAGAAAACAATCCTCCGGCATCCAAAAAGAAGGGGCAGTAGTTCGCCAATCGGGCCGCAAATTGACGGGGAAGATCTGAGTCGGTTGGAGTTTTTGATCGCTCCTCTCGCTGACCCTCTTCGCTCTCCTTCGTCGTGGGGGATGGAACCACCGCGCCACCTCGGCGGTGGCGCCCCTAAGTTGTGCTCAGCTTTCCGACTGGATTCACCAAGTCCGACATGGGGTGAACACCCCATAGCGTTCGCCGGTCTACTAACCAATAATGTTCAAGCTATGAAGACCAATTGCAGGAAACAAACCCTGACGTTTGGTGGGTTCATCACCGCTGTGCACGACGCTTGGGGTAAACGTCGGGCCAGAGGAATTGTGTGGCTCGCAGTCAACGCAGGCCTGGTCGAGTTTCGAGGACGAAAACGCTTCGTGTTTTCCAAGCGGAGTCTCAATTAGATTCGCGATCCGATGAATGCTCTCCTTGAAGCTCCAGCCCGCGAAGCCGAAACGGTTGACCTTCGCCAAGGCGACGTCGGGGTCGTCCGGAGAGCAAACGGAAGCCCTCTGCATCAAGGACGCTCCGAGTTGCGTTGGTTGAAGGTGGCCGTCCGAACGATTGACTCCCACCGTGATGACCTCGAACTAACGCATTGGAAGAAGGTATGGCGGTCAATGCGCGACGATTGATGGAACTGGGCCGGGCTGGATTCACCAAGTTACATATGGGGTGAACACCCCATAGCACCCGCAGCGTCTCCGACTTATCATCATGCGGTTATGCTTTCAAAGGACTCTTTCAAAACAGAACGCCAACCATCACCTGTAGAGGATTCCAACCACGCCGTGATTGGTGACGAAGGTGAAAAGAAGAAGAATCAAGTTGCGGGCGTGACCGGCAACAAGACCCGGATTGAGCAGGCGGAGACAACCCTGCAACGTGAAGTTCACCAGGAAGACCACGCACGCTGAGAAGAAACCTTCGTGGGGCAGACCCTCCTGAAAGGCTCGCAGATGGCCGGATCGCTCGGGTCGGAGTTCCGCCCGCGGCGAAATCATAGCGGGACATTTTTGGGTACCGACCAGCGCCGACACGCTGTGCCGTACTGGATTCATCAGGTTTGGCATGGCATATTGTGGTATGCGAAAAATTATCAACTGGCTACTTTCCGGATTGCGTTGGCGACTGCTGTTGCTGGTGTTGCTGGCGTGCGCCCCGTTGGTGGGATTGACACTGCACACGGCGTCGGAAGACCGTCGGCGACTGGTGAAGGATTGGAATCAGCGTTCGCAGGAGATGATGGATTTGGCCACGCGGGAAGAGGGTCAGGTGATTGGCCAGACGCGCCAACTGCTGTTCGCCCTGTCAGAGTCGGCTCTGGTGCGCTCGGGCAGCCGGCGGGGCTGCGAAAAACTGCTGGATGAGCTGTTCGGCAGCTACCCGCGCTACGCCAATTTGGGAGTGGTCAAGACCAATGGAATGATTCTGGCCAGCGCGCGTCCAATGGTGGAACCGGCCAACCAAACGAACCGTCAGTTTTTCCGCCGCGCGCTCGCAACGCACGCCTTCGCGATTGGCGATTTCCCTGACGGACAAGCGGTCGGCAAGCCCACCCTCGATTTCGGTTATCCGGTTTTAGATTCCGCCGGTCAGGTCCAAGCGGTGGTCTTTGCCGCGCTCGATTTGGACTGGGTCAGCCGTTTCGAGTCCGCGCTGCCGGCGCAATTGCCCAAAGGAGCAACGTGGACCGAGATTGATCGCACCGGAAGAATCCTGGTTCGCTATCCCTCGCCGGAAAAATGGATCGGCCAGCCTTTCCCGGAAAAGTCCCTTTTGAAAACTGTTTTCACCCAGGATCGCGGCGTGGTGGAGACGATGTCTTCGGACGGAATTCCCGGTTACCATGCGTTCGCCGCCATGCGCAGCCAGCTCGTACCCGACGACGTGGTCACCATTCTCAGCAGCATCCCCAGGCAGGTTCTCTTTGCTGAAGTGGATCGCCGACTGGCCGAAGACCTGACCGGGTTGGGGATTGCCGCCGGTTTTATGTTCATGCTCGGCTGGATCGGCAGCTACGTGCTGGTTCTGCGCCCGGTTCGGGCCCTGGTGAAATCCAGCGCGCGGCTGGCCACGGGCGATCTCAGCACGCGTACGGGTATGTCCCATCGGGGAGACGAATTGGGTCAACTCAGCTACGCCTTGGATGAAATGGCGCAAGCCCTGGAAGAACGGGAGGCGGATCGCCAGCGGGCGGAGAAGGAATTGCGGCACAGCGAGGAACGATTCCGCGCGCTCGTGCAAAATTCGACGGACGTGATTGGCATCACGGATGCAAAGGGCATCATCCTGTATCGCAGCCCCACCCTTCAAAACAGCATGGGCTACGAAGCGTCCGAGGCTCGGGGGAGGAGCTTTGCTTATTACTTTTGGCCGGAGGATTTGGCGCGGGCGCAAGAGCGGCTGGCGGAGCTGGTCAAGTCACCGGGTGCCATTCATTGGGACGAATACCGGCTTCGTCACCACGACGGCTCCTGCCGGTTCATTGAGTGTACGAGTTCCAATTACCTGAACGACCCCGCCATTGGCGGGATTGTTTTCAACTACCGCGACATCACCAAGCGCAAGCAGGCCGAGGAGGAACTGCGGGGCAGCGAGGTCCGGCTTCGCAGCGTGGTGGAGTCCACCGCCGACGGGCTGCTGGTGGTGGACCGAAACGGCCGGGTGATCATCCGCAACGGCAGGTTCGGTGATATGTGGCGCATTCCCAGCGAACTGCTGGCCAGCGGCGACGATAACGCCCTGCTGGCGCATGTGGTGGGGCAGTTGTCCGACCCGGAAACCTTCCTGGCCAGGGTGCGCGCCCTCTACGGCACGGACGCCGAGGACATGGACGAGTTGCGCTTCAAGGACGGCCGGGTCTTCGAACGCTTCTCCCGCCCGCTGGTGCTGCAAGGGGCGGTCATGGGCCGGGTGTGGTCCTTCCGGGACGTCACCGAGCGCAAGCAGGCAGAGGCAAAACGCAAGGCATACAGCCGCAAACTTCAGGTGCTTTCCCGCCGGCTGGTGGAGGCGCAGGAAACCGAACGCCGGAACATCGCGCGCGAACTCCACGACGAAATCGGCCAGGCTCTCACCGTCATGCAATTGAACCTGCAAGCCATGTTGCAGTCGCCCGGCGCCGACGGCCTGACGCCGCGCTTGAACGAGAACCTCAAAGTGGTTGAGCGCGTGCTGGAACAAGTGCGTGACATCTCGCTAAACTTGCGCCCATCCATGCTCGACGATCTCGGATTAGAACCGGCGTTGGTGTGGTTGACCCACCGGCAGGCGGAATTGGCCGGGCTGAAGGGCGAAGTCCAGGCCGACGCATTGGAGCACCGCTTGGATCCGGTGATCGAAACCGAGTGTTTCCGCGTAGCACAGGAAGCATTGACGAATGTGGTGCGCCACGCCCAGGCGAAAGCCGTGACGGTGGAATTGCGCAAAGAAGACGGGCAACTCCATCTGCGCGTGCGCGACGATGGGATCGGGTTTGATGTGGGCGCCATCCGGGAAAAGGCCGTGCGCGGCGCGAGTCTGGGTCTGTTGAGCATGGAGGAGCGGGCGGCGTTGGCCGGTGGCGGATTGGAATTCACATCCATCCCCCGGCGGGGCACCGAAGTCCACGCGTGGTTCCCGTTGAAGTGGCAAATCCCGCCGCCTGGATCTGAAACCTCATGAACACCCCCGTTCAACCCATTCGCGTCGTACTGGCCGATGACCACACGCTCGTGCGCGCGGGCATTCGCGCGCTGCTGGAAAAGTTGCCGGGGGTGGAAGTGGTGGGCGAAGCCGGCGATGGCCGCGAGGTGCTGAATCTGGTCAAGACCCAAGGACCCAATGTGGTTTTGATGGATATCACCATGCCCGGCCTAAACGGCCTGGAAGCGGCGGCCCGCATTGCCAGGGAATTCCCGGACGTGCGGATCATCATTCTTTCCATGCACGACAACGAGGAGTATTATTGGCGCGCGCTGAAGACGGGCGCGGCCGGCTACCTGCTGAAAAAGGCGGCGACGGCCGAATTGGCCACCGCTTTGCAACGGGTGGTTCACGGGGAGATTTATCTCAGCCAGGAGATCTCCAAGCGGCTCGTCAAGAAATTCCCCCTGCAAGGCATCGGCGATCGGAAAAGTCCGCTTGAACAGTTGACGGGCCGGCAGCGCGAGATTCTCCAACTGATTGCCGAAGGCCAAAATACCAAAAGCATCGCCGAAATCCTGAAAGTCAGTCCCAAGACCGTCGAATACCATCGCATGAAGTTGATGGATGGCCTGAACGTGCATGACATTCCGGGCCTGGTGCGCTTCGCCCTGCGCGTGGGGTTGATTCCGCAGGAAAGCTGACCGCCAAGTCTATCACCACCAATCTTCTCTGCGGCAAGGCAGGCGGGCCCGCTTCCACTCCGCCGAAGCAATCCGATCGACGGTTTTCCGTTCCAAGGCGCAAACACCTGGCCAACGGTTAAAAGGCCTCCGGCTATGAACGGCGATGCCTCCAATCGCTTCGTGGTTGGTGGCGAATATTTGTTCGGCACCCGACCGCAATAGCTTTGCGCTCATAGTTGTTCCCAACTTTCTTCGGTGCTGATTTTCGGCCAGCCGTTCGCCGTGACCCTGCGGGTCATTGGCCTCGTGAAATGAATCTCCCGTCCGATGCCGGCGAGATGCCAGCGCCAGTGGCCGGCGCGCATTGCCGCCGCCAAGTGCAGGCATGATCGGCCCCAACATCTTTGGCTGAGATAGAGTGACATGTTATTTACTTCTGTTGATGCTTGACCGGAGACCGACGGAGCGGTTTCGCGATCTTGCCAGGCTATTTATTGTGCGCGATAGAAGCGTTTTGCGAAACTCGCCGCGTTCGTGTCGGTAATATCCAATGAACCGCCCGCTGGCACCAGCACGGTACCGATGACGGTCCAGGTAGTGAAATCTGGCGACGCTTGGATGTTATAGGTGCTGCCAACCTGGCCGGTCACGGTCAAGACAACCTGCCGGGTGGGGGTGACGCGGATTTTCAGTTTCGCAAGCGTCCCGGGAATTGTTAACGGTACGGTATAACTGGCCTCATTCGAGAAATCACTTTCCATGCCCAGGATGTTATACGACGTGGCTGCAAAGAAATAAGTCGCGCCTTCGACCAGGCCGGAAATGGTCACGCTCGTGACATTGCCGGGATTGACCATGTTGGTGTAGGTGCGGCTCGCCACACCGTAGTACAAATTGCAACCTGCGATGTTGGGGTCGGTACTTGGATTCCACGCCAAGGTCACGCTTTGCCCTGTAGGGAGGACTGCACCCGTAACATGAACCGGTGCGCTGAGAGCGGTGAGCATCAAAACCACGCCCAGTAACCCCGTCAGGCGCATGATTCTGGAACGCGAAGCCGCAGCATCGTCCGCGCAGTAAGGTTGGAGTTTGCCGGGAACGTGCGGCTTGCAAAGCGGGCCGCCAGTGAGTGCAGGTGCAACGCAGACGGGGAACTCCGGCACTCTCGCCTGATCTGCTGCTTGTTTGTAATTCACATGCATGAGTACCGTTACGTCTCACTGGGCCCGACCGCGACTAGGGCGTTCCTTGCCGCCACTGGGAGAACCCTTGGTTTCAGTTTGGAAGTGTGAGCCTGGGAGTGTGGAAGGTTGAACTGGCGAGTCGCTCAAAAGTTCCCGGCGTCAGCGTGTCGCCGCGCGCAGGAACTTAATTCGTACAATCCAGTGGTAGGGTAACACCCCATAGCACTGCGCCAGCCCATGACGTAGCGTGCTGCCTGCGATGAAACAAAACGTGGAACAACAACTATGCAGAAAACGAAAATACAACTATGAAACATAAAACATTAATCCTCACCTTCCTCTCCGTCGCCGCTTTCACCAT
>CAYIOH010000196.1:0-7267 GCA_964364975.1 uncultured Bifidobacteriaceae bacterium | reverse complement strand
AAGTATTGCCTTCTCCAACAACCCCCCCCTTCAACCCGAGTGGGTAAGCGACGTAGCCATCTTCGTGGCGCTCGACGACAATCTTCAGCTTTCTCATGGGCCAAATCTAAGCCGGGAGACCGGCTTGGTAAAGCGCGCGATTTTCTGCGCCGTTGGAGCTTGCGGCGGCGTTCACCGCAATAACTGCAGAGTGTAAAATCGTTGCGCGACATTTGGGTCGAACGTGTTGGCTGCGGTGATGGTGAAAGCCCCGTCCGCAGCGGGCACATTCGTGGCAACTCGAGTCCATTGGCTCAACGGCAAGGTCGCGTTCGTGCCCATCAAGGCGTAGTAGGTGCCGCTGGCCAATCCGTTCGTCGCGAGCAACTGCACGTTCGGTCCGACAAAATTCACATTGAGGATTGCGGGGCTGGGCGGAAAAGGAACGATGGGAACCGGACTGTAGCGATCAGCGGTTGTCCCGTTACCCAATTGACTTTGACCGTTCCATCCCATTGTCCAGAGACTGCCATCGGACTTGAGAAACATGCTGTGAAGTGCTCCGACTGCAATCGCCACGACGTTGCTGGAGACGATTTGCTTTGGTCGGTTCGTGCGGCTCGTTGAGCCGCCACCGTATTGGCCGTAACTATTTCCGCCCATCACCCAAAGGCTGCCACCGGATTTTAGGAAGAGGCTGTGGCTGGATCCGCCGCCAGTGGTAATCGCCACCACGTTGCTGGAGACAATCTGCTCCGGAATCTTTATGGTATTGGTGGTGCCGTCCCCTAATTGGCCGCTCCCGTTCGCGCCCATCCCCCACAGACTGCCGTCGGACTTCAGGAACAGGTTGTGAAACAATCCGCCGGCAGCCGCCACCACGTTGCTCGACACGATTTGCTTAGGCTTGTTGGTGCTGGTCGTAGTGCCGTCGCCCAATTGGCCGTAACTGTTGTCACCCATCGCCCAAAGGCTGCTATTGGATTTGATAAGAAGACTGTGCATGAATCCTCCGGCGATCCCAACAACATCGCTTGAGATGATTTGCTTCGGTCGGTTGGTGCTGGTGTAGCTTCCGTCGCCCAATTGGCCGGCGCTATTATTTCCCATTCCCCAAAGGCTGCCGTCGGACTTCACGAAAAGGCTGAACCCTCCTCCGCCAGCGATGGCACGGACGCCACTGGAAACAATTTCTTCCGGTACCAAAACGTTGTTGGTCGTGCCGTTGCCCGTCTGGCCCGAATTGTTGTACCCCATGGCCCACAGGCTGCCGTTGCTTCTTATGAAAAGCGCGTGACTGCCACCCGCAGCAATTGCGGTGACGCCACTGGAGATAATTTGCTGC
Organism: uncultured Bifidobacteriaceae bacterium; assembly: GCA_964364975.1. GTDB lineage: Bacteria > Verrucomicrobiota > Verrucomicrobiia > Limisphaerales > JADLHS01 > JALOTT01. Next base: position 5,943 of record CAYIOH010000196.1, on the reverse strand, counting down.
GGCGTATTGGCATTATTCGTGGTGCCGTTGCCCAACTGCCCTCTGTTGTTTGCACCCATTCCCCATAGGCTGCCGTCCGATTTCAAAAAGTAGCTGCCGGAGCCCGCTCCCGCCACGTTGGTAACAATTTGGCCAGAGGCCGGAAAACTGCAGACGCAAGCCAGAAGACAGAAACCCAAACCAGAAGTGATAGCTTTCATGTCCCTTTCCCCAGTAACTTGAACCCGTTTCATGGAAACCAGACTTGCAATGGATTTCCCAGCGTCAAGCTTTCACTGCTGCCGCAAGCTGTTCGCCCAATGCGGAAGCTTCCTTGATCGGGTGTTTACCCTGGCTGCGTTTGGCCGGTCCATCGCGGAATGACACGGCGCGCATTTCAATTCTTTCGCCAACGATCTCGGCGTAGGCCGCCACCGGACTCTGGCAACCACCACCCATCCCGTGCAGAAATGCGCGCTCGGCCGTGACGCATTGGAACGTGTTGAAATGATTCAACCGTTCGCAAAGTTTTGCGATGCGCTCGTCATCTGCACGGGTTTCAATGCCAATCGCGCCTTGCCCAACGCATGGGAGCATCACGTCCACGTCGAGGATCGTCGCCAGCAAACCGTCCGGCACGGCGTCACCTTCGAGTTTGCCTTCGGGTGTGATGCGAAAGTCTAGGCGCGTGATGCCGGCGAGCGCCAGCACGGTGGCATCGAGTTCCGCGCGGTCGGCGACCTTCTGCATCCGCGTGGAGACGTTGCCGCGAATTTCCACGACGTTCAGGTCGGGCCGCGCGGCGAGCAATTGCGCTTTGCGTCGCGTGCTGCTGGTCGCAACCGTCGCGCCTTTCGGAAAATCTCTCAGCTTTGTGTGTGGCGTGAAACCGCACAGCGCATCCTGACCCGGCGTCCAGTCCTCGGACTTCGTGTCAGCAGCGCGGGTTTTGATGAAATTGGCGTCCCGGTAAATCAAAACGTCGCGAACGTCCGCGCGTTTGGGCGTGGCGGCGAGGGTCAGGCCGGCGGGCAAATCGGTGGGCAAATCTTTTAAGCTGTGGACTGCAAGGTCGGCCTGGCCTTTGATGAGTGCGACTTCGAGTTCCTTGGTGAAAAGACCTTTCGGCAAGCCACCTTCCGAGGCTTTCGCCATCGAGGCCTTTTGAAGCCTGTCTCCCGTCGTCTTGATTATCTTGAGTTCAAAACGCAGCTTCGGAAACGCCGCGCGGCACTGCGCGGCGATCATGTTGGCTTGAGCGAGCGCGAGCGCGCTGCCGCGAGTGGCGATGAGGACTGGGCGTTCGGTTGGCATCGGTTAGTCCGCAGATTGCGCAGATTCTCGCAGATTGAGTAAATACAATCTCCGTTCATTTGCGAAATCTGCGGATTTTCTTTGGGAGAGTAGTTTCTTGACTTTTTCGGCAATAATCTTTTCACACCGCGCAATCTCTTCCTTCCGTTGGTTCAGGTAATCGTTGGCAATCGTTTGCAGGTCGTCCACGTTGTAAAGGTAAACGTTCTCCAGAAAATTCACCTCCGGATCAATGTCGCGCGGCACGGCGATGTCAATCAGCAGCAGCGGACGGTTGCGGCGCAACTTCATCAATGGTTCAAGTTTCGCCCGGTCGAGAATGTGATGCGGCGCGGCGGTGCTGCTGATGACAATGTCAATCTTTGCGAACTCCGCCGCCCAGTCGTCAAACGAAACGGCGCGACCGCCAAGGTCTTTGGCCAGAGCTTGCGCGCGGTCGAAGGACCGGTTTGCCACGATGATGCTGCGCGCGCCGCGGGAAAGCAGCGCCCGCGCGGTTTTCTCGCTCGTATCGCCCGCGCCGATGACCATCACCTCGTGGTCATTGAGCGAGTTGAAGATTTTCTCCGCCAGTTCCACCGCTACCGACGCCACCGACACGCTGCCACGCTGGATGTTGGTTTCGGTGCGGACGTGTTTGGCGACATTGAAGGCGCGCTGGAAAGCCTTGTTCAACCGGCTGCCAGTGTGTTGATTCTGCAGTGCGAGGTCGTAAGCCTTCTTGAGTTGGCCAAGGATTTCGGTTTCGCCAAGGACCATCGAGTCCAGGCCGCACGCCACTCCGAAAAGATGATGCAGGCTTTGCGGTTCGGCTAGCGTGTAAAGCTCGTCGTTCAGCGGGTCGCGGTAGTCGTGAACTTTCGTGAGAAATTCTTTTAACTCTGCGAATGCCTTGGCCGGCTCCAGCGAGGTGGCCGCGTAAATCTCCACGCGGTTGCAGGTGGAAAGAATCACCGCTTCGTCGGCGATGCCCGCGCCCCGCAGCGATTTCAGCACGTCGGGAATGTGCGCCTCGGCGAACGCAAATCGTTCCCGCAATTCCACGGGCGACGAACGATGGCTGAGGCCGACAACAACGACACTCATGGGGCAAAGGTGACAGGTGACAAGTGGCCCGTGACAAGAAACGCAGGGCGGTTGGCGAGCGCTCTCATCTTGTCACCTGTCACCTGCCACATGTCACGTTTCATGGATGATGGATGGAGGAGAGCAGGTTCGTCCCCCAGAACGTCAGCAGCACAAACGCGAAGACGCCGATGATGCCGCAGGCGAAGCGACGGCCCGAAAACGCGAAGCGCCATCGCGCGACCAGCAGACCCAAATACAACAGCCAAACCAGCGCCGACCAGCGGACTTTGACATCCTGCCAGTATTGCACGCCCTCCGGTCGTGGCAGATGCCCACCCGCGAACAAACCGAGTGTCAGCAGAATAAATCCCACCAGCACAAGCCGGCCCGTGACCAGTTCGAGCCGTTGAATCGGCGGCAGCAACGACAACACCGCGCGGAGCTTGTGGAATTTCAAGTTGTGCTGCTGCGTCAGAAACATCAGCGCGGAAACCGACCCCAATCCAAACGCGCCGTAGGCCAGCAAAATCAGCGCGGCGTGCAGGCTGACCAGCCAGCCCGAGAACTCCGGTTTCGGCCCGTGCGGCGGGTCGAGCGACGGCATCAATGCGAACACGCCGATGACAAACAGCAGCGGCGACGCGAACGCGCCGAAGAAGCGCAACCGGGGCAGCAACCCCACGATGAGATAGGCCAGCACCAAAGCCCACGCGAGAAAGAGCGTAGCCTCGTAGAGATTGTTGACCGGGCAGCGATTGAGCGAGAAGCCGCGTTGGCCCATCGCCGCGGTGTGCAACGCGAACGCGAGCAGCAGCAGGAAATAACTCACGTGCTCGTCGCGGCGAAAACCTTTTCGCCAGAGGAACACCGAATAAATCATGCTCGCGCCGTAAACCATCACGGCCAGCAGAAAGGTGTTTCGGTCAGTGAACCACGCCACACTGACAGGTTAATCCGGCGGGGCAGGGGAGCAAGCGGCAAGTGAGGCAAGTCCGTTGCGTGCGGCTCCTGCCGTTCAAATCCATTCGGCAGGGCGGGTGATGGTTTCCTTTTCGTTCACTGCGACGGTTGACGGCAAGAGATGCCGGGGAAGGTCGGCCAAGGGAAGCGGCTTGCAGGTGACGCCCATGCGGTGGTAGTTGTCATTGCGGCGTTGATGCCTCTCGTCTTCCAGGACGGGAATGTAAACTGTGATTTTAAGGTGCGGATGATTCCGGCGCACCCATTCGACGGCGGGTTCCAGGTCCGAATCGCCGGACACAATCACGATGGAGTCGGTCAGATCCCGGAAGGCGTCCTCCAACAGGTTGACGGCGATGTTCACGTCGGTCTTCTTTTCCTCCGGCACTTGATATTCGAGCCGGCGCATACATTCGCGAGCCTGACAGGTGACGGTGCGTTCCTGATATTTGCCCAGAATGATTTTGACCTTGGGCAACGTGCCGAGCGCCTTGAGGTATCGCTTTTGACGATCGCGCCGGAGACTGACGTGCTTCTGCGGCTCGACCAGCGCCGTGAAAAACTTGATGGCCACCACGTCTTCGTCCAGCCGCAGGGTCTCGAAGAACGATTGGACGTTCAGCCATTTCCACGCCGGGCGATGCTGGAAGACGCCAAAATACCAGTTGAAGCCGTCCACGTAGATGGTGCAGCGTTTTTTGGGCGGCGGTTGGTTGGGTTCGGGCATGAAAAATTGTCGAACAAAGAGCTTGATTTTTCCAGCTAAAAGGCCGATTTGTATTTCAACTTCTCGCAATTGCGATTGGGTGATCCGAAAGGGTTGCCCTCTTTTTTTGTCCTGATTCGATCGCCAAGCTGGCGAGCAACCTCATCATGCGCAGATTGGTTGAGAGTATTCCGGGCAGTGAACGACGCCACGCTGACAGGTTAATTTGGCTGAGTAGGGGAGCAAGCGGCAAGTGCGTGAACTCAGGAAGGAGCCGGAAAACCGGCAGCGTATCCTTTTGTTAGGAACCTTTCGCGAATCGGATGTCAGTGACCTTTGCATCCACAGAACCTTCCTTCCATTCACTGGGCACGGATTTCGCACTGTAGAACTTCCCGCTCTCCATCTGCCATACATATCCCGGCTTCAGTGGTTTCGAGTCCCCGATCGAGAAATCTGAGACAAGAACAGGAGTGAAGTTCTCCTCGAAAATCACTGCTCCAGTAGCGTCTTTGAAGTAAACAGTGACCTTCACCATGTCGAGTTGCCGATCACCGTTGTTGCGCAGCTTGAACAATACACCGGGAACCTTACCGTCGAGGATGGAGTCCATATATCTCGTCTCCACATCGTAGAGAACAACGTGATCGTGAATATAAGCTGCCTTCTCCTTTACCGCTTCCGTCTCCTGCGCTTGCTTCTGCCCCTCGATTTGCGCTGAACTCGCCTGGGCCACATTTGTATCCTGTGACTGCTTCTGCCTGGCGATGCGCATTGAACTCTCCTTAGCGGCTTCGGTAATTGCTGCCGTCGTGCCGCCAGTGGACAAAATGGGCAAAATGAGTGCTACGACGCAGATCGCGCCGCCGAGTAACGGCATACCTATTCCTTTGAATCCCTTTATCAACGCAAGGACGACGCCAATGCCCGCAAGCAGCAGCCCAATGATGGCGACAGGAATTACAAGAAGCCCAAGAAATGGCACCCAGCCCACGAGTAGCGCCAGGACCCCGACCACGGTAGCGATGATTCCCATCGTAAGGGAGGCTGTGTTCTTTGTTGTGACTATTACTGTTTGTGGCGGTGTGTTGTTCATGGAAGTGGCACTTGGCTTCTAACATTCGGTGTCGTCAATTCACGACCTCTGACTTCTTCGTATCAATAGCCGTCACCTCTCTCGCCTGTGCGAGTATCTGCTCAAACTGCTCGACACTGTATCCTTCGGTATGCACGACGTTGTTGTCTTTCGTGGTCACGATAATCTTTCTGGATGCTCGCGCCCGGAGCCAAGCAACCAGAACTGTCACAACCGATGCCCAAGGAATCGCGTGACCGACAATCTGCACGACATCGCCGCTGGCATTCACAATGACGCCCGGCTCCGGTTTCTGACTACGCCGCTCATACCCGATACCAGCATCATCCAATGCCGTGGTGAGGCTGTCACTACCAGGACCAAGCAATAGAATTCTCATACATGTCAGGGGTGTTATTCGTCCTCCAAATTTACGAGGCCTAAAATCTTCACCTGCCCAATTTGAGGCTCACCGAGCAATGGCTTAGGAATCTCTCGCAAATCTTCGAAGAAGCCATCTGCGAATAGCTCTCGAAGTGGCCTTACAACCTCAACCTCAAACAAATCATATGCTTTTGTGGTGCGCTCTTTGACAGACCAAGACTTCTTGCCGTCCAAAATCTCCTGCCGAATCTTATCCTTAAACAAATCCATAAAATGAAAAATTGGACGGGTAACAAGGAAATCGGTTTCCATGATTGTTTCCAATCACGTCCGGAGGCTATAACCGCCAAGCGGGAGGGTCAAACAACAAAATGTCGCGTGGGCGTCGGTCAATCATCGCTTCGGTAGGGACGCGTTCCACCCGCGTCCCAAACTCCATGCCGGAAAGATGGGGACG
>CAYIOH010000195.1:0-7299 GCA_964364975.1 uncultured Bifidobacteriaceae bacterium | reverse complement strand
GCCATTAGCACGCAGCAAATCGGGATCGTGATCGCGGCCACCACGAACGCCCACGACGCCACGGGGAGCAGTGGGCTTGAAGCTGGAAGGGTTTTCGCCGTGAGCCAGGAAAACAAATTCACCGCGCCCAGACCGAAGAAGGAAATGTGCGCTAGGCGGTACATACGACGTTTGAAGCTCGCGTAGCCACCAAGCCAATCTTCGCGATGAAAGAACAGCCCCAGCACCAGGCCGGAAACAAAACCGAGCAGAATTCCGATCCAGGCGACGAGCAGATTGATTTGGGCTGCTTCAGTTTTCATTGCGCCGATACTTTATCCGCGCTTGCAGGCGGGGAGTTAATTGATAAAAGTGGCGCCGGCATCGGCTGAATCAATCGCATGAACATTCATCACTTGGAATTGTTCTACTACGTGGCGCGGTACGGCGGGATTGCGGAGGCCGTGCGCAACATGCCGTATGGGATTCAGCAACCGGCCATCAGCGGGCAGATCATTCAGTTGGAGGAAGACCTCGGCGTGACGCTGTTTCAGCGCCGGCCGTTTTCACTCACGCCGGCGGGCGCGCAGCTCTTCGATTTCATCAAACCGTTTTTCGACAATCTGATGCCGATGGGGGAAAAATTGCGCGGCGGCATGTCGCAACATTTGCGCATCGCGGCGTCGGGAATTATAATGCGCGATCATCTGCCGCGGCTGTTGCAGGAATTGCGCGGGAAATTTCCGAAGCTCAAGGTGAGTTTGCGCGAAGGCTACGATCCGGAAGTCATTACCTGGTTGCAGCAATTGGAGGTGGACGTGTCCATCGGACTGCTCGGCGGAAAACCACCCGCGGGCATCAACGCGATTCCAATGTTCCAGATGCCGCTGGTCCTGCTCGTCCCGAAAACCAGCAAACTCAAATCCGCCGAAGAGCTCTGGCGGCGCGATCGGATCGAGGAGACGCTCATCACCGTGCCCAGCAACCAGCCGATTCGCCGCGCCTTCGAGGCGGGGTTGGCGAAGCGGAAGGTGGATTGGTTCGCCGGCATTGAAGTGAGTACCGTCGAAATGGTGCAAACGTATGTGGCCAACGGCTACGGCATCGGCGTGACCATGGACGTGCCCAAAACGAAATATCATCCGCAAGTGCGGCCGCTGGCGTTGGGTGGATTTGAGCCGGTGACGTTTGGCGTGCTCTGGCAGGGCCGGCATAATCCGCTGCTTGATGCGTTCTTGAAGATTTTGGAACACGCCGCGCGCGAGGTGATGGCCGGCGAAGATGTGAGCCTGATGCTGTAGTAAAAAACAAGGGCGACTCTTCATTTCAGCCCAGGCAGTCAACCGCGCCGGTTCTGAGACGCGGGGAACGCGTGTCGGGCCATCGGCGGCAAGCTCAGTGCGAAGGAGGCAGTAATTCTGACTAACTCCATGCCGGCCGAGCTAATCGCGAGCAGTTGAGCGTTCTCGCTCTTGAAGTCCGGGGCTTTGGCTGGTCGACACCCCCAAACAACATCGGCTCCAGAAACTTCGTCTTGGGTTGGGAAAAGCGGGGGAGAAAGTGTCCGAGTCGACTCACGGATAAATGTTACCGAAGGTGGTGAGAACTGAGTTCTCGCTCACCTTGGGCATGTCAGTCACCGAAAGCGATTAGCTTTTTTGCGCCGTTCATTTCCACGATTGCCCCCCAGGTTTCCACCGCGACCAGGGTGACGTTTTCCACACCTTGGCCGATGCCAATGGTTGATCCGTTGATGACGGCCACTGAGTTCGTGCCGTTGCATACAAATCCCGTCAGTTTCAAGTCGGGAAACTCGATCACCGGCGCGAGCGGCGGTGGTTGCGCAACCTTGGCCGCGACTTTACGTCCAGGCTGCGGCTTGATCGTTTCCTTGGGGGACATGAGGAAATGGCAGACGACAAAAATACATACCGTGGAGAAAATAACGACCCGTCCCCAATAGCGCGAATTGCCCAAGAACGCCAGCGGGTGTTCGCTTTCTGTGGCAGCCTGGTTCTTAATCTGGTCAATGGGAACATCGGACGTGGAGTCTTTTCGTCGCTGGCATAGAAGAAGAATCGCGCCCAAGAGGGCGAATCCCAGCAAAATGGCCGGGACGTGAGCACGCAGGCAGGCCAGGCTGGAAAGCAGCACCCAACCGAAGATGACCACCAGCGTTACAATCGCCAGTGAGAATCCGGCCCGCACCCGTTTTGGAGGTGTTTCGAGCATTTTTCTTCCATTCGTTAACAACGGAAGGCGTTGCTTTGGACGAACAACGCTCCCCCACTCCGATGGCCGACCCCAATCACCCAGGGCTGCTTTGTGGTTGGCTCAAACTGGTTACTCCTATTCATTCTTCCGTTATGTTATTTATTGTTCTTCTGTTTGCGAGGACACACGCCTCGCAACTGGAACACAATCGTCTGAGTGAAACGGGTTCACAATCAGCGCAAGCCTGATTCCGTCGTCGGCTTCTGGATTAAAAGTGTGTCTGTGTTTGTCTGATAAGAATGAGGCGATGCTGACCCGCAGGCACGCGCCTGGGCTGATTCACCACGGGATTTCCCTGCAGCGGTGCGCGAACCGCTGGTCCGCTTTGACCGTAGAGAGAGAGAGAGACAGCGGCGCTGGGGGCGCTGGTCTGGCGGAGCCGCCGGGCGGAGGAATTACTCGACGAGGTGTTGCTTGAGCGCGTAGCGCGTCAATTCGGCGTTCGAGTTCATGTGCATCTTCTCGAGTAGGCGCGCCCGATATGTGCTGACCGTCTTGACGCTGAGGCAAAGTGTGGCGGCGATGGTCGTGGCCGATTGGCCGGTGGCAATCAGCCGCAGGACTTGAAATTCACGCACGGACAGTGATTCGTGGAGGGGGCCGGTTGACTTGGACAGAAAGTTCAGCGCCAGTTTGTCGGCGTGCGCGGGGCTGACGTACTTGCCGCCACCCATTACCTTTCGAATCGCGGGGGTCAATTCCTCAACCGGGCCGGTCTTGGACACAAAGCCGCTCGCCCCGGCATTGAGCGCCGGCACGGCGAATTCGTCCTCCCCCATTCCACTCAAGACGAGCACGGGCAAATTCGGGCGCGCGAGCTTGATATCCTGGAGAATATCCAGTCCGTTCCGGTCGGGCAGACCGAGGTCGAGCAGCAGCACATCCCACGGCTTCTGCCGTACGAGCTCGAGCGTCTGCCGGGCGTTCTCCGCCTCTTGAACTAGGGCGCCCTTGAAAGAGGACTCCAGATGAGCGCGCAACCCCCGGCGCACCAACTCGTGGTCATCCGCCACCAGAATCCGTAAACGGGCTTTCGTTGTCATTGTTAAGCGAACCGAGTTATACATTCCTGCCCCGGCACAGTCCAGCCTGATATGACGATGTTTCCGGGCCAGTAGGACGCATTTTTCATGTTGGTAAGCGCAAGAAAACGGGGGATTTGGCAAAGATCAAAGCATGGAGGCGTTCCGGGCCGCCGTCGCGATGAGTTAAGCGTTGCCGAATATGTGGCGTGTGAATTGATCGCGGGTAAAGGCCCGCGCCGGTCGTTGTTGAAGTGAGGCGTCAGGTTCCTGCATGTCCCGCTCTACGGGATTCCGGGACAGGGCTAGGACATGGTGTCCACGCGCCGGACAAAGGACGCGCGATTGGCGGAGAAAAACAGTTCGGACATTCGCGTAGGCGTCGAATGGCTCGGGTGCTGCTTTGGCTGGAGGGGTTCAGGATGAAATGAAATTTGAGTGACGCTCATGCGCGGCGAATGTCGCGTGTGACGAGAAATAAAATGCTGCTTGCAATCAAACTGGGAACTAGGATAAGAGACGCGCATGGCCCTGCCTTTTTTTGATAGCGGTTCAAAGAAGAAGCGAGACCAGATGCTGGCCATTGATCTGGGCGACCGCACGACCAAAGCGGTGTGTATGCAGCGCCGTGGCGACGCTTATGTCCTTAACCGCTACGCGTTGCTGGACGCGCCGATCTACGAAAAGAACCTCTCGGTCGAACTGCTCACCGAACATCTCAAGGCTGTGAACCAAGCACTGGAGGGCCGGACGAAATTCGTCACTTTGGCGGTGGGCGTCAACGAATCCATCGTCCGTCACGCGGAGATGCCGCGCATACCGGTGGAGGACATGCGGTCGGTGCTGAAGAATAATTCAAGGAATTACCTGCAGCAGGACCTTTCCAATCACGTGTTTGATTGTTACATCATTCCCACCGCGCAACTGCCAAAACCAGCCGATCACGGCAAACCTCCCGCCGGTCCGCAAAAACAAAAAATTCTTGTCGCGGGCGCCAAAAAACAGTTGGTTGACGATTTGGTGGCGGCGATCCGCAACGCTGGTTTGGTGGCCGACCATATCGTTCCCGGCTTGCTCGGCCCCGTCAATGCGTTCGAGGCGGCGCAGCCGGAAGTCTTTTCCCGCTCGGTCGTGGCCTTGGTGGACATCGGGTTCAAACATTCATCCATCTGCATCCTGGCGGCAGGCGAATTGATGTTGAGCCGCACGGTGGCCATTGGCGGCGACCGGTTGACCAGCGGTCTGGCCGAGTCCATGAACATCAGTTACGCCGAAGCCGAAGGCATCAAGGTGGGCATGGCCAATGAAGTTCAGCCCGCGTTGGAATCCCTGCTGTCGCCGCTGGGGCGGGAACTGCGGGCTTCCATTGACTTTTTCGAACATCAACACGACCGGACTATTGCCCAGGTCTTTCTCACCGGCGCCTCGACCCGATCCGAGTTCATCTTGCAATCACTTCAGAACGAAATGATGGTCGAGTGCAAGACTTGGAATCCGACGGCGTTTCTGCAAACGGCGTTGCCACCGGAACAAACCGCGGAGATTGAACAAGTGGCGCCGCAACTGACTGCGGCCATAGGCGCCGCGTTGACTGCTTTCTGAATTGTTCAACCCATGTTTATTCACCTCAATCTGCTGGCAGAAGCCCAGGCCGCCGAAGAGTTGCGCCGCCACGACCCGGTCAAGCGCGCCCTCTGGTTGGCGGGGCTGCTGGTTTCGGTGATGCTGCTGTGGGCCGGCTGGCTGCAATTCAGAACCCTGATCGCCCGCGGCGCCCTCGGCAAAGTGGAAAAGGAAATCGCCGGCAGCGGCAACGAGTTTCAACAAGTGCTGGACTATCAGACTAAATCCAGCGAAATCGAATCCAAGCTGGCGGCGCTCCACACACTTGCGACCAACCGCTTCCTCAACGGCACCATGCTCAACGCGCTGCAACAAACCACCACCGAGAATGTGCAGTTGCTCCGGCTCAAAATGGACCAAAACTACCTGTTCACCGACGCGACCACAAAGAAGACCACCGAGTCTGGCCGCGTCGTCCTGGGGAAACCGGCAACCTGGGCCGAAAAACTTGCGCTCATCCTCGACGCCAGAGACTCCTCGCCCAACCCTGGCGACGAGATCAACCGCTTCAAGGAAAAAATCGCCAGCCATCCCTACTTTCAAAACGCGTTGGGCCAGACCAACGAGGTGCGGCTGACCACGCTCTCCCAGCCGCAGAGTCTGCCCGATGGCAGGCCTTTCGTTTCGTTCACGCTGGGATGCCGCTACCCGGAGAAAACCCGATGAACTTCAGCCAACTGCCCAAGGAAAAACTCATCCGACTCATCGGGGTTGTCGTGCTGACGGTGATCGCGCTGGGCGCGCTGGGATTTGGCCTGATCAAATGGCAGTACGGAACACTTCGTGTAATCGCCGGGAAAACGGAAGTCGCGGAAAAGCGGCTCGAACAGGTGAAGGACGCGATCCGGCGTGCCGACCAGATCGAGATCGAGTTCAATGCGAAAAACAAGACGCTGGCCGAACAGGAGGAGGCCATGGCTTCCGGCGACATCTATTCCTGGGCGGTCAACGCGCTCCGTCGTTTCAAACTGTCCTACCGGGTGGAAATCCCGCAGATCGGCCAGCCCACGCCGCCGGGCGACGTGAACCTGCTGCCGAACTTCCCGTACAAACAAGTGACCCTCAGAGTGGGCGGAACGGCCTATTACCATGATTTCGGCAATTTCATTGCCGACTTCGAAAATCAGTTCCCCCAGATCCGCGTGGCGAACCTGAATCTCGAATCGTCACCCAGTGTCGGGCCGGGTGAAAAGGAAAAACTCGCGTTCAGCCTGGACATCATCGCGCTTGTGAAACCCAGCGCTCCCTGATGGCCGCCAACTCCATGTTCATGATTATGAAACCGCGCTTTGATTTCTTCCGACCCCGGGTGTCGCTGCTGGTTGTGGCGCTGCTCGGTCAGGCGGTCATGCGCGCCGCGCCGGCCAAAGCGCCCCCGGCACCAGGTGTCGGGGCGATCTCCACCAATGTCGTGTTGGAAATCCCGCAGTCCGTGTTTGTCGTTTCTTCCACGACGCAGGCGGTTCGGGACCCGTTTTTCCCCAATTCCACGCGGCTTGCCGCAGTGACGACGGCCAGGACCAATGTTACCGGGGCTGCGGCGGTGGCGGGCCTGGCCCTCAAGGCCATTTTCGGAACGGAATCCCGTCCGTTGGCAACCATCAACAACGCCACGTTTGAAGTCGGCGAAGAGGCGGAAGTCCTCACGCCCGCCGGCAAGGTCCGGGTGCGTTGTGTGGACATCAAATCAGCCGATGAAATTGTGGTCATCGAAGCCGGCGGGGTGCGGCGCGAACTGCGCTTCCCGCGGCGAAAGTAAAACGGCGCGGTTTCGGACACTCGCGTCCGAAAATTGGATGGCCGCGCGAAACGAGTCTCAACCAATTTGTGTCAATGCAGGACAGAATTATTTCGGAGCCGGACACCGGCGTCGTTTTCGTCAAACGCGGAACGCGCGCGGGCGGCTGGCATCGTTATTGCGAATTTGACTTGCCTTTGAATGACGCCTTTGCAACTGTCGCCTGAATCTTGAAACCTAACCAACTAATGAAAACAAAACTCGCCACCGCCATATTCATTGGCTTGCTCGCCTGCAGTTTGGGGCGCGCCCAAACCCCCGCTGCCAGCAACACATCGGCCAGCGCAACCCCGCCGCCGGCTGCGGAGTCGGTCGCCACCGCGCCCGCCGCCACTGAACCGGCCGCTCCCGCGCCGGCCACCGCTGAACCGGTTACGGCCACGCCCGCCGCCAGCGCAGAACCAGTCGCAACCACACCACCCACGATTGAGTTGGCTGGCGCCGATTCGTCTGCCGCTGCACCGGCTACTGCCGCGCCGGCTGCCGCCGAACCCGCCGCCGCTGCACCAACCACGGCTGAGCCGGCCGCCGCTGCGCCAGCCGCTGCTGAACCGGCCGCCGCTGCGCCAGTCACCGCCATGTCACCCTCCACCGTCATCCCGC
>CAYIOH010000194.1:0-7303 GCA_964364975.1 uncultured Bifidobacteriaceae bacterium | reverse complement strand
CCGGTCGGCTTTGGCCCCCGTATGAAACGCCACCCGATTTTTCACACAGGCTCTTATCGCGGCACAACCCGCAATTCCACCCAGACGATCTTCTGTTGCGGCTCGCCGGGCAGTTGTTTGAGGTGGACTTCGTTGTAGCCGTCGCGGAGTGAACCCGGGGAGCATTGGTGCTGGACGGCGCGGGCGACGCCGGAGAACAGCGAGAGATCGCCGCAGTCTGTTACCGCCGCGCATTTCTTGCTATTGATCGTGATCTCGAATTTGCTCTGGGCCATTCCGTCAGCTTGGGCCAATCCTGCGACGACGAAGGCGTCGGCTTTCTTCGGCTTGAGTCCGATGTAGATTCGGAAAGTACCGCCCTTGAATCCGTCCACCGGCAGCACCACGTCACTCGACATGCCGGGGGCGACGGTGTCGCGATACGTGACCACGTGCCGGCGGGTCTTCTGGCTGATGGACTTCAGACCCAGCCCTTCCTGCAACAGCGTTCGATAGGCTTCCTTGCCTCCAGTCATTGGTTCAGGATCCATGTAGTTGAACAGGTAGATGCTGTCCGCGCCGCGCTGCAGACAGGCGGCCGAGAATCCACGCGTGGACGTGATATCCGTTTCGATGGGCTTTGCCGCCGGATATGCGCGCACGAGAATTTCCGCGCCCGCAGCCAGCACGATGTTTTTTGCGGCGCTGCCAATTCGCTCGCGCCACAATTCAATTGGAATGTCAAAATCCGTCGTGGCCCAGAAGGGCGTCGGCACGAGCATATCCACCAAGCCTTCACGAACCCAAGTGACGCCATCCATGCCCAGACCCTTCGCCGCGTCCGGGAGCGTCGGCACGCGAGCGCCGAGCTTGATGGGATGGCCGCGTTTCGCCGACCACTGCCGCGTCAAACCGCGCACGTCGCGCATGAATTGATTCAGCAGTGCCGCGCCTTCGGCCTCTTTGCCGGGCCGGAAGTGGTAGCCGAACCGCATCCAATCCAGCTCGATGCCGTCGGGGTTGTAGCGTTCCAGCAACTCCCGGACGTAGGCCATGGCGTGTCCGCGCACTTCGGGGATGCCGTAATCCAGCGCGCGGTCCGTCCACCCGCCGCCGCCGGGCACGCGCCAGTAATCGGGATGTTTCCGCCAGAACGAGCTGTGGATGTAATTGTCCACGTCATCCACGTTGTGGACATCGTTCATCCGCATGGACAGCCACGGGGAAATCTTCTTCTCCCGGCAGCGGACGATCCACACTGCGTACGGGTCGAGGCCGCGTTCATCCAGCAACCGGGCGTTCCCACACCACTTCTTCGCGAATTCATCCGACGGCGGCTTCTGGCCTTCTCCCGTCTCCCAGATCGCGTCCCGCACCTGGCTGCGATGGCTGGCCTTCATCGCGTTGGGACAAAGAAACAAATGCGACACCGCGGTGTTGGCGTATTGGTCAATGAAAGCATGAAGCCCGTTGATGCTCATCTGCTCCGCCGACCGCGAGCCGAAGAAATGGCTGTCGTCCTCGTTCAGGGCGAGGGTTGGCGTTTTGCTGCCGGCTTCGCTGCGGCTGGAAACCCCGAGAAACAACAGCACGCCCAGCAACAAAGGCATCACTGCTTTTTTCACGAAAAGATTCATGGCCGAGGCGTGGTTGTTGGCGCTCATGGACGAATCCTGAGGGCCATGCTTGGCGGCGTCAAACCTGGAAATTCATGCGTAGCGCCCCAATCTAAAGTGGCCGGCAATGACCCAATTTCACGGAGGGCCTGGCGCAACAAACCGGCGCTTGACACCGGAAACGGTCAGACGCAGGCTCACCGCATGAACACGGGCGAGAAGCAGTTCTCTCCAAACCGCGCAGTGTCCACAAACCAAAATCCCATCAATTAACGACGGCCATGCCACGGGAAATCATCCAAGGTGATATTGAGGTCGCTCAAAAACTCTTGTTCGCACACCGAGACGCGGCTCAGGTTACGGCGGCTCTGGTCTATCGCGGCCTTGATGAGCAAACCGCCACCCGCCTCGTTGAAGACTTGAAGAGCCGCAGGCGAGTGACTGTTCAGCCGGCCGAGACCCAGAACGCCCGACGTGAATCGCCGCGGTTCGTTCCTGCCACAGAATCGCTTTCAACGCCTGTTCCGTCCACGGGGCCGAGCGGTGATAACGCAGGCTCGGGTGCGGTTGTAGCAAAGGCGATGGGGGCTGCATCATTGATGGCTGCCGCGACTGCCTTTGCAGCCTTCAAAAGCGGTGGCCTTGCTGCCGGTGTTGTATTGGGAGCATTGATGTGGTTGATCGTGTTCGCCGTGGCCTACGCACTGTTCAACAAACTATCAACAGGAAATATTTCTGTACCGACCAAAGTAACCTTCCTTGGAACCGTCCTTCTGGCTTTTGCACAACTCATCCTTCTTACTTGTGTAGTGGGAGCACTCTTAGTCGCCAATCGTCTCAAATTCGTCGGCGCTAATCCTTTCATATTATTAGACAGTGCCAATTTAGTCAGTGCCAACCCTCTCATATTGCTGGCAGTTCTGGGAGTGCTCTTTGGCCCTGGGATCCTTATGCTCGCAGTCGCATATCCGGTGGGTCTAATCTTCGGAGCGTTCGACGTACGGACTCAGCAAGACGCTCTGTTCTGGCTTCCGCAGAAATTGCGTGACCTTATGACACATTGGACGGTGGCTGGTTTGCTCTCACTACTCCCATTTTTTGCCATCGCCGGGAGTGCGCGTTTCATTCCTGGACTACGTTTCATTGCTGGTCTTTTTGGGTTAAACATTTGACACGGCAGCGGTACGTCGTTCGTGGCCATTGAGGCATGACTATAGCCCGCGCGCCAGCGGCAGCGTGAGTTTCCAAACATCATTCATCAACGGCCAGGAGTTGCCGGCGACGACCCACAGGCTCTTGTCATGGATGTAAGCCGTTACTTCATGACGCGGGGAAAATTTCGTCCTCGTGTCGAGGCGCTGCCATTTGATGCCGTCGTCGGTCCACCAAACGTCGTCGAAGTTTGCGCGGTGGACGTTGTCGAAGCCGCCGATGATCCAGAGCCGGTTGGCATAAACGATTGGGACTAACCACATCCGCGGCGCCCAGGGCGCATGTTCAACGACGCGCGTCCAGTCGGCACCGTCGGCGGAGCACCAGACGTCGTTGAAGGTGGTGAATTTCGGATAGACCAATTCCAGCGGCGTGTTGGTCTTCTCCACGGCGCCGCCCAGGACCCAGAGCTGGCCCTTGAACGCAACCGCCGCCGAGGCGAAGCGCGACCCGTAGGGTGCGTGTGCCGTGACGCTGTTCCACGTGACGCCATTCGTGGTGTTCCAGACATCCTCGCCGCTGCCGAGTTGCCACATCTTCCCGTCATGGACGAGGAGTTCGCCGTAGCCGCGGACGCCAAAGGGCGTTTTCTCCGCGACTTGCTGCCAGTTCACGCCGTCCGCCGAATTCCACACGCTCTGTTTGACGGCCCAGATTTTGCCGGCATAAACGGTCATCTCGGCATAGCCATCGTAGGGCGCATTGGTGGTGACCAACGTCCACGTGACGCCATCGGTCGAGGACCAGAGATCCCGGACCAGCGATCCGCCGGTGACGTAGCCATTGCTCAGCCACATCTTGCCGCCGAAGACGACTCCCTCCGCAGTGTCGCGGGGGCTGAACGCCGCGTGTTCTGCAAGTCGGACCCAGTCGCCGGGGAACGACTCCGCGGCAATTGCTTCTGGGCTCGAGAATTTCCCCAAACAAACCAGCATGAGCAACGGCAGGCATCGCCGCCCGAAAGCCACGCAGAGAAAAGAAAATTTGCTCCAAGTGCTCACGGACGAATTCTATTTGCCTTGGGCCAGCGGATCTTCGAACCGCCGCGAGGTTGCATAGACTTGGACGTCCTTGGACTTCATGCCATCCGTCATGCAGCGACCGGTGACCACCCGAGCTTCAGAAGAGTAGAGGCGGAAAAGCTTTCGCCCGTTGAGTTTCGCCGGCAGGTTTTCAATCGAGAAGCTCAACCGGTTGACCGTTTCGTTGACCACCACGACCACAAAGTCATCGTCCACGCGCCGCATGGTGCAGAGGATTCCTGTCCCGTCAATCGAGCCGCAGGTTTCGGCCTGGCGCACGACCGGCGATTTGAGCGGCGGAGCGACGAGGGCCGGCTCGAGCGCCCGAAGTTCGCGCGCCACCCGGAGCAGATCGTGCCAGAGTCGGGGACGACCGCTCGCCGGTGAGCCATCGTCTTCCACGGGTTTCATGTTTGCCGTGCCCCAGTAGAGAATCGCGTTCGCGCCGTGGATGATCGCGTCGTAGGCCATGAAGCGCGACTCGGCCCAAGTCGGCCGCCGCCCGATGCCGACCGCCACCTTGTGTTCATCCGACTTCTCCAAGTCGCGCCAGCCGAAGCCTTGCAACACCATGGCGCAGGCTTTTCCGGGCGCGGCCTGGCGCATCCGCTCCGTGTACGCCCCAACCGAGGTCAGGCCCAAGTCCACCAGATCGCTGTGACCCACGGCCAAGTTGGGCGGGGCCGGGTAAATGTCGCAGCCGGCCATGTCCGCCGCGCGATTGTAAAGGCGCAGGTCGTTGAGCGAGTTCCGGGGTGCATGGTTCAGCCAGATGACATGCCGGGCGTCCGCTTCCCGCAGCGCGTGAATCCCGGCGGTGATGCCGTCGCCGCTCTTGCGGACCCGCGCCGGGGCATCATCAATGCGCACCCCGGCGTTGGGCGCGGCCCGGCCCGCTTTCCGCCAGAACTCGGCGCGTACTTTCTCAAACTCGGCATAAAGGCCGCGATCGTACAAGTCCCGGACGCGACGGCTCAGGGCTTCCAGTTCCGCGGTTCCCTGCGCCGTCGTGCGCATTGTTTCCAGCTCCGACCCGAGCTGCTCCAGCGTCAGCCACCAGTTGTTCCAGAGAATCTCGTCCGGACCTTCCCAGACCAGCAGCGCCGGATGATTCACCACACGTCGCACCGTCTCCGTGAGTTGTTGGCGCCGGTTGGCCGTATCCGCGCTCAAGTCCAGTGCGCCACCGACGTTCACCCACGCCATGGCACCGAGACGCTGCACCCGATCCAGTTCCGCAATGTCCGGAGCGCATTGGATCAAGTTGAACCCGGCCTCGACCGCTTCCTTGAGCACCGCGTCCTCGCGTGGATTCTCGTACAAGCCGAGCAGGAAGCGAGGCTTGCCCTTGACCAGCAGCATCCGCTCCTTGTTCAACAAACCGCCCGAACCGGCGAACGCCGATCCCACCGGAAGCATTGTGCCGCCAATCATGAGGGCCACCAATGCGAGCACGGCCGGGTTTTGCCAGAACGCGAGCGTGCTCCGCAAGGTCTTGGAGTGCGGCAGCCCTCTGCCGCTTTGGCGCGGGTCTGTTCCACATTGAAAGCGGCAGAGGGCTGCCGCACTCCAAGACGCTGGCGCGACCGACGCAGTTTTTCGCAGTGTGGATGTATAGTTCATGGCTTTGGATGGAGAGTCAGCGCGGGTCAGCGGGCGGGCGCGGCAGCGGGAGGTTTCGCGAGATAGCGCACTTCATAGGCATAGCCCGCCGACTGCCCCTTCTCCAACGACACGACTTTGGACGTCAACTCCAGATTGATTTGTTGTCGCGACGCGTCCCAGAACAGCCCCAGCGCGCTGAACTCCTGCGGATTGAACCGCTGCTCCACGCCAAACTTCGCCTGGTGATTGAAATACGCGTACGCGCCGCCGCCCACCGCGTCTTTCACGATGGCGCGCTGTTGGTCGGTGGACCTTACGCCAGTTTCTTTTCCGTTGGCCTTGACCCACTCGGGTTGCTTCACGTAGATGCCCAGCACGGCAGGATCAATGGACATCGAAGCCGTGTCGTATTCCGGATGCACGAGGACCTCAAAGGTGCGAGGAGCGCCAGCGGTCAGCTTCGTCTCGAAACGAACAGCGTCACCCGCCAAAGCGATGGTGCGTTCAAGCCGCGCTCCGTCCTTCGTGGACAAAGTGAGACGAACTTTCTGCGGCTCGGCCTGCGCATCGAAAGGCAAAATGTTTTCGGGCGTCGGGCCATCGCCCTGCCGGAACCATTCTTCGTGGCGGAAGCGATTGAACCCCCGTGGCGCGCGGGCCACGTTGCGGCCCGTGGGTTTGTAGGTCATCTCGACCACCTTCCCATTGCTCTCCGGCAGTACGATCACGCGCCAGAAGTCATTTTCCAAATGCACCGCTTTTAGCCCGGCGTAGAGCCGGCGCATCAGCCCGAGGTATTTCTCGGTCGAAATGTTTTCGTCATCCATCGTGACGCCGAAGCGTGTGCACAGTGCCGCATAGCGATCCAGCAAACTTGGGTCGAGTCCCTCAAGGTCCGGGCGGCACACGCCATCGCGATAAACCAACCGCATGCTCGACGCGCTCACCGCGGCACGATAGGCGCACAGGGACGCCTTCTCGACCCGCGTCCGCACGGCGTCCGATTTCGCCAGCGACAACGCTTCCTGAAAATACGCCATGATGCGTGGCGCCGATTCCGGCGTAACGCACAGCGACGACTCGGTCGGGAAACAGGTGGGATGCGCCCCCGACTTGTCCACCAGGTCGTGATAGTACTTCAGGTAGGCGATGATCGGCCCGGCGGCTTCGGCGTAATGCAGCCGGCAGAATTCCTCCGTCTCCTTCCAGCTATCGCGACCCGGTTTCCAGAGACAGCGCGCCATGACGTAATTCCGCAGGTCGCTGAGTTCGGTGGAAAAGCCGTTGCCCGCCGCCTGCATGAAGACGCCGCGACCGTTGTTCTTCGCAAAATAGGAAACGCTCCGGCCAATGCTGCGCAGGTTCGGGAACGGCAGCACGTAGCCTTTGAAATTCGTGTTGTAGTGCCAGATGAAAACGTTTCGCGCGATCTTCTTCCAAACCGCCATGTCCTCGCAAAACGACCGGTTCAGCATACACGTTGGATCATCAATCGCGTGGAAATCGCAGCACTCGATGCTGCACAACTGGATCATCACGTTGTGGCGCGGCTTGAGGGTCTTGGGCGGCTTGCGGGTGTACGCATACGCGTACGTGCTGATCAGCACCTCGGGGTGGCTCTGCTCAATCCGTTCGGCGACCGCGTTGACCAGGGCGAGCGTCGCGCCGGCGTGGGACTCCTCGCGCTCGTCAATCTCGGCGCAGCGCGGGCAGGTGCAATAGTTGTCGTTGTCCATCTGCGCGATGTTGATGTTCCTGTCGGTCGGGTTCTTTTTGATTTCCTCGAGCACGGCGTTCACCACGACCTCGATCAGGTCCGGGTTGCTCATGCACAACTGCGGTCCGCCGCCGCGGTTTTCCAAATTCCGC
>CAYIOH010000193.1:0-7371 GCA_964364975.1 uncultured Bifidobacteriaceae bacterium | reverse complement strand
CGAGCCGTTTCCACGGAAGGAGTGAATGCTCGCGAGGACGCTCGCCCCACCGGTTCAAATGACGCTCCACACTTTTCAATAGCTCGCCCCATTCGCGTTGGGACAGTTTCGGTCCCAGCGGATTGAAACGCATTTGCCGCCCGGCGTTCGTCGTGAGGATGACGTTGACGCGCGTCGGCTCGCGGAGGCGGATGACGTGGGCAGGAATTCTTTCGTCGCGGAGATAGCCGGCGAGTTCGTCGCCCGTTTTGCCGCCGAGCGGGAGGAGCAGTTGCGGTTTCCCACCGAGATGTTTCAGCCAGCGGGCGACATTGATGCCTTTGCCACCGGCCCAGCGGCGTTCGGAGTGGACGTTGTTCTTTTCCTCCCAGAGCACGTCATCCACGCGCCACTCGGCATCAATGGACGGATTGAGCGCGAGGATGAGCGCGGGCATTACGGGTAGAGCCGGAGTCGGTAGAATCGGAACGGCCCGAAGGGGGCTTGGGTGCCGTCATCAAAGAACGTGAACTGGCCCGTGGTCGAGGTGATGGTGTTGCTGAAGCTGGCCCAGGTGATCGGTGGCGTGATTGAGCCTGCCCACTCCACCTGGAATTGCAGGTTGGTGGGCGCGTTCCATTCGATCAGGAAGCCGCTGTTTGTCGCTGTCACACTGCCGATCTGGGGAATGATTGTTGGCGGCAGGTTGGTGCTCAACGCCAGTCCTTCGATGACGCGGAAGAATGAATAGGTTGAGGGCAATGTCACGCAGTAGGTCGTTTGCGTGTTAGTGGCGGTGATGGTGGACGAAACGTCGTCCCAGCCGGGCGTCGCGATGTTGGTCTTGCCCTGCGCAACGTAGTGAACGCCGATCAGCGAGTCCCATGTCAGGCAGAATGAGCCCGGCGAAACAGATACCGTCACGTTGAGATTGGTGCCATAGACTGGGTATTCGGTGGCTTTGATGGCGTAGCTGACGGGCGCGCCTGAGACGTTGACGGCGGTCAGATACCAGTCTCCCGCTGTAAGAAACACTGGTCCGGCATTGTCGAAGAGGACGATCAGTTCATCGTTCGTGTAGCTATTGGTGCTGATGTAATCGTACGTGGTCAAATCCGGCAATGGCGGGAAACCCTTCCGGGCCACCAGCGTCATGTCGCCGGTCGGGCCGTTGATCTCGAATTGGGCGCGCACCGCGTTGCTTGTGACTGTGTAGCGGTAGTAGTCGTTGGTGTTGCCTGTGCCGGCATTGGCGGCGAAGTAGGGAATGCCGTTGGTCAAGGTGACTGGCTGGAGGGAAGACAACAGGATCAAACGATAGAACCGCGCCGGGCCGAAGCCGCCGGTCTCCGAGCCGTCGTCAAAGAAATTGAACTGCGTGTTCGTGGGGCTGGTGAAGGCGTTCGTGTTGTAGCTGACCACGGGAGGATTGGTGAACGTGTTCCAGTTGGCGGGCGCGAGGCTGTCGCTCCATTGCACCTGGAACAGGTAATTGCTCGGCGCAAACCACGTCAGCAGGAAGCCGTTTGAACCAGCGCTGTTCGTGTAGATGATGCTGCTGATGGAGATGGTTGGCGGCGAGGGCATGTTGGTGACGGTGACGGTGATGTAATTTGTCGCGGTCAGGCCTTGGTTCGTCAAGGCGTAGGCGTTGAAATCCGTCACGATGGTGGCAAGCGTGAAGACACCCGACGTCAGCGGCTGCCAGGTAATGATGCCGTTCGTCGAGATGGCCGGGGCGTTGGCCGCGGGCGAAACCGAAATGGCATAGGACAGCGTGTTCGTTGGGATGTCCGCGTCGCTGGCCGTGTTCGTCACGATCAACGTGGTCAATGCGTTGACAACGTAATTCGTCTGGCCGGGAACATTGGTCGGCCAGAACGGGGCCACATTCACCTCGTTGACGATGAGGGAGAAGCTGTTGGTGGCGCTTAACGCGGGGTAGCCGTTGTCCACGACCCGAGTGGTGATAATATTGGTGCCGGGCCCGTCCACTTCCTGCGGCAAAAGGGTGATGATGCCTTGGGCGTCGATGGTGGCCCAAGCGGGTGGGTCGAGCAGGTAGTATGAAAGCGTCTGCGCCGGGACATTGGTGTCGCTGGCGGTGTTGGTCACGACCAAGGTGGTCATTTCATCCATGCTAATCAGCGACGGAGGATTCGAGGGCCAGAAGGGATTGCGGTTGATCTGGTTGAGGTCAAACAGTGAACTCAAGGCCAGGCTGTGAAGACCGCCGCCGGCAATGGCCACCACATTGCTCAAGCCGGACGGCAAAGTCGCCTGCAAGGAACTGTTGTCGCCCCAAGTGACCAGCGTGCCGTCATTCTTCAACGCGAGGCTGTGGAAACTGCCGGCCGCAATGGCGATGACATTGTTCAAGCCAGCAGGGACATTCGTCTGGCCGGAGCCGTTATAGCCCCAAGCCACCACGGTACCGTCCTGCTTCAAGGCCAGATTGTGATAACCAGCCGCGATGGCCACGACATTGGTCAAGCCGGCCGGCACATCGGTGGCGCCATCGCCATTGTAGCCCCAAGCGGCCACCGTACCGTCGTTTTTCAAGGCCAGGCTGTGCAATTCACCGCCGGCAATCGCCACGACATTGCTCAAGCCGGGTGACATATTCGTCTGGCCACTGCCGTTAAAGCCCCACGCCACCACGTTTCCGTCATCGCGCAAAGCCAGGCAATGACTGCCGCCACTCGCCACTGCCACGGCATTGGTCAGATCCGGCGGCGCATTGGTCTGACCGAATTGATTGGACCCCCAAACCAGAACCGTCCGGTCGCTTCGCAACGCAACGCTGTACCGGTCGCCACCGTCAACGGCCACGGCGTTGCCCAAGCCCGCCGGCACGTTCGTCTGGCCGAAAGTATTGTCGCCCCAAACCACCACCGTGCCGTCATTGTTCACCGCCAGGCTGGTGTCGTATCCGGCACCGATGCCGGTCACCAGATTGGTCAACTCCGTCGGCACCGTCGCCTGACCGAAGTAGGTGGCGCCCCAGGCGACCACGTTTGCCTGGTCGAAAATCTGGTCGAAGCCATGCGTCACACCGACGATGTTGCTGACCACGAGGCGGAAATGATACGGCAGGTTCGTGATCAGGCCGGTGATCTGGTTGGTCACAAAGACCACGTTGTAATTGCTGCCCACGTTGACCGGCGGGGTCGAGATGCCGTAGGCCGTGCTGGTGCCCCACTCGAACCAAGCCGTGGCCGGCTCGCCATTGGGCGTGGCCATGCCATTCAACTGCGCGCTGTCACCCGTGACCAGCGTGGCCGGCAGCGTGGAGGCGAACGGCGGCGGGGTGGCATACGGAGTGGTAAAGGTCAGGTCGCCACCGTAATTGGGGCCAAAGATGTTCGTCGCGATGGCCCGGAAATGATAGACCGTGGCGGGTGTCAGGTTCGTCACCTCAATGCCCACCCACTGGGTCAGGTTTAGATTGTTAGTCAGATCAATGCTCGTGGAGAAAAAGCCGTAATTGGTCGTCAGGCCGTATTCAAAATAGACCGTGGTTACCGACCCGTTGGGGTTCACGGACGCATTGAGCGTGGCGGACCAGGGCGCGAGGTTCGTGGCCGGCTGCGTGATGACAAGCGGCACCCTTGACAGCGGCGTGGTGTTCTCGAAGACAAAATTCAGTTGCCAACTGAGCAGGCTGACGAGGTTAGAGGCCCCGGTGCGGCTGTCCCAGATTTCCAGTTGCCATTCGCCGTAGGCGTTTTCGCCGGCCAGCGCCTTCAACGATTCTTCGGGAAGATAATACAGTCCCAATGGCGTCGTATCGGTGAGCGTGAACGAGTCGAGTAACACGCCAGGCTCGAGTCCGTCGATTTCCAGGGGCGTTCCGCTTTGAGTGGCCGTGAAACTGTGGGAGAAGGTCTGCCAGTTCGTGTTGTTGCCGTAAACGATGTTCGTGACGTTGCCAACGACAACTTGTACTTGAGCCAGGCCGTCCGGGAGCGGAGCGCTGGTCGTGAATTTTGGGTTGTGATTGGTGCCAGCGGTGTAGATGGCTTTAAGTTCGCTGCTGGAAAGCGCCCGGCCATACAGGCTCACCTCATCCAAGAACCCGTTCAGGTACAAGCCCCGATTATCAATGGAGCCGGGTGTATCGGCGGGACTCCCGCGATAGCCGAACTTGAGAGAAGAGGTCGTGTCAAGATTGGCAGGCGCTGTGGCCGATGCACGGAAAACGCTATTTGTATAACCAGAGAGGGTGCCATTCCGACGGACTACAGCAACATGTATCCAGGTATTGCTGGAGGTAAGCACGGCAAAATCCAAGTTTGGAGCGCCGCCTCCTTCTGCGAAGCGGAGCACATCGCTGTCCGGATCAATCGTTCTGAGCTTGGTGATGCTCCAACCCGTCGAACTTGGAGCAAAAGTTGAAACAAACTTCTCGACCATCACCTGTTCCGGCGGAATCGTTCTTAGATTAACCCAGAATTCAACGGTGAAGTCGTTAGTTCCAAAATTCGGCGCAGTGGGAAAATTCACGTAGTCATTCACGCCATCAAATGTAAATGCCCAACCCACCTCGCCGGTGGGCACGGTGCTCGCACCGTTTAGAAACACGCCATCATTCCCACCCACGGAGTCATTCGCACTTCCCTCACCGCGCCAGAAATCGAGAATGCCTGGCCCGCGATAGGCGTATTGGAGGAGGTAATCCCGTCCCGAGATCGTCGGCAACGTGCGCTTAATCATGCCGTTGGCCAGCGTGAGGAAATGGCTGCTGATCGCCGTGGCCGGGTCGTTCACAACACTGACTTGATTGGACGTAACATCCCAACCATCAACGGTTGTTGGCGACAGGTAGTCTCCCGGCGTGGCTGTATCGAAACCGCTGATAAGCTGGTTCGAGGATGCCCCGTTGTCGAACGGCGGCGCGGCGAACTTGATGGGCGTGGTGGTCCGGTTCGTGTTTTCGGTGAAGACGAGATAGTTGTGGGTGACGTTGACGTCACTGACGGTGTAACTCCACAAGGTGTTCGTATTGGGGTTGCCGAATTCGTTCATGATGATCGTCACGTTCGTGGACGAACCCGGCCCGTAGTTGACGGTGAACGTTCCCGCGCCGTTGGTCATACCGCTGTTCAGGATCTGCACACCCTCGTAATACACCGTCATCTGGTCCGGGATCTGGTAGAAATCATAGTCAATGGTGAGCTTCCCGGCGGTCGCGAGCGTGGGAATGACCGTGGTGACCGGGGTATTGCTGCCACTGTGCGATACCGGCACCACATTCGTGGCGAAGATAGAACTTCCGATGCCCGCGTCATTTGTCCGCCCGCGATTTTCCATGAGCAACACCCGCGTGCCAGCCGGACTGATCAGCGTGAAGGCAAGGTCGGAGACACGGGGATGGTCAACGCGCAGGCCGACTTCCACCGTGGCGATGAGCGTCGGATTGGGAATGTTCGTAACCCAAATGCTCGAATTGGTGACAGCATCATCCAGCAACGGCTGGTTGCCACCGGACGCATAGATGATGGGAGCAATTCCCGCGATGTCCAAATCGAGCGTGGCCACGATGCGGATGGTTTGCACCACCCCGCTGGAATTGAAGACGCCAATATACCAACGGCCCACCGACAACGGCGGCAGGTCGTAACGCGTGAGCAACAGCGAGCCGCCGGGGTCGCCGATGATATTTGTTGAAGACCCGATGATATTTGTTAAAGACTTATCGTAGAGATTCGTCGTCGGGAAGTCGCCCTTGCGAATATAAAGGTCCACCGGCCCACCGTTTGTGGTGGCAAATGAGACGGACACAGTGAGATTGGTGGCCTCCACCGGCACGTTAATGGAACTGTACGTCCACGCGTCCGCCTCCAGCGTGCGCAACGGACTGCTGCTGCTGAGGTCTTCCCGCTCCACGGACAACCTCACGAAATCCACCCGCCCGGTCTGGGTCAGTGAATCGTCCACGAAGGTGAAAATCCACGGCCCGATACTCGGTTCACCCATGAAACTCCGCAATGACTGCGGACCGTCCGAGTGCAACAGGTTCGCTTCGCCGTTGTCCTCGTAGATGAAATCATAGGGACCGGGTGGCACTGGCGACGCCGGCGGGGAGCGGTGGTTGTTCAACACCGCAAAGCTGGTTAGACCACTACCTCCGGCGTGATCCAAAACGCCGATTGTGTCACCAAAATGTTCGTGCGCGATGGTGTTGGTGACCACGACGCGCCGGGTGTCGCCCTCGAAGATGCAAGGACAGATTACATGGGCCGCGTTGCCGGGACCGGTCACATGGTCCGGGCTGCGATCCGGAATGGGTTGGGGGAAGTTAAAACACAGAACGGTGTCATTCGTGCCGCCAAACGGGTTGAGGCTGAACACGCCGAAGAGTGTGAACTCGGCCGCCATTTGATCTTCGGCCTTGACTCCAATGTAAAACACACCGTTGGCGACGTTGCTGCTCATCAACACCACCTGCTCGGTGCCGCCCCGCCCCGTTGATTTGTTCGCGCTGGCAACGGCGTCCGGCGACAGATTGGTGAGGTTGAAATCCGTCGAGACGTAAAGGTCAATGTCGGCCGAGACGCGCGTGGCATTCAGGAGCGAGGTTTGCCGCACCCCCATGCGGGGCAAGGACAGATCGGCGGGCAGGAAGGTGACAAAGGCCGCGTTCGTGAACGTAGTGGTGTTGGTGACCACATAGAAATGCCATTGGTTGGTCATCCCGTTGGTGGTGCCCAGCAGCGGCGTGTTGGCCCCCACCCGCTGTCCCTCAAGCATGAAGCCAGAGGCGTCGGCTTGAGCGAACGTGTTGGTCACGGTCGTCAACCGCCACGCCGGCGGCGACAGTATCGGTTGGTTGGTGTTGATCGTGAGCGCGTTCACCACCTCGCCGTTGCCACTGGAAATCACCAGCGCGTAATCCTGCACGGTGTCGTCCGCTTGCGCCGTGACGGCGTTGACATTCACCGCCCGGGCAATAACCGCCACGTCGTAATTCGTGCCGAGCGTCGGCGGCAGATAAATGTTTTCCACATTGTTCACCGAATCCAGGTTGGGTGGCGCGTTGGTATCCCACGGATCATTGAACGTGAGCGCGATGTCGTTGCCGAAGTAAATCTCGCCCGTGTCGCGATTGGTCACGACCAGATCGAGATCGTTGACCAGTTTGACACTGGCGGCGGGATTGCCAGGCGGATCGGTCCAAACCAGAGTGACGCGCAACGGCAGACTGCGGCCGCCGACGCTGGGAATTTGCAATGACCGGGTCTGGCTCTGGCCGGTGGCCAATGCGTTGGTGGGGCTTTGATCCACAAACCACATTGAGTTTGACGAGCCGACGACGTTGAAGTTGGTCAGGCTGCCGTGAATCGAGTTGCGCACCCGGATCAACCCCCAGCCCTGATCGTTCGGCGAGCT
>CAYIOH010000192.1:0-7447 GCA_964364975.1 uncultured Bifidobacteriaceae bacterium | reverse complement strand
CCTTGACTTTATTTGGGGCGCTGTTAGAAGTGGTCGCAGCCGGTAGAAATAATCGGTGGGGAAGAACAAAAAAACTAACAGCGGTCGCTTTTTTTTCGGACTACACGACAGCGAAGGAGCGGCCAAAACCATGACGGAAGGCAGATCATATATGAAAATCATGAGGACTACATTAGTGACGTTGGCCGTGGGGCTGGGACTGCTCGCGCTGACCGCGAGCCAAGCCCAAGCAACAGGCACGGGTAAATTCACTTGCGCGCTCAAGGCCTATCAGCAGGGCCTGGCCTCAACAAATGGTAACATCGTAAAGTGGACCATTGAAAATGCCAAGGTCACGACCAAAGACATCCTGGCGTTTATTCAAGAGTACTCGGAACCGCCAGTGGCCATTCCGGACGGTTCTTACATCGAAGTTGATTGGGACGGGGATCTTACTGTCTTCAACAAGGACGGTGTCGAGATCGTCGTCGCAAACCTCAGCAGCCTCATGTACGTTGAATATGGTGATGATGGCGTGTGGTCCGGCAAGTATAACGACGAAACCTACCAGGAAAAATCCAAGGGCAGCTTCATGGTTTACTTTGGAATTATAGCCGGCGATGGAGACCGTGTTGACACGTCCGGTCTTGGCAAAGAAAGCTACAGCCTGGGTGATACCACCCAAGACACCTTTAAGGAAACGACTTCGATCCACGCCCCCGTCGCAGGAGACGGCGATGTCGAAGGAGACTTCACCACCGTTAGTGGTTACGTCAGCATCAAGGGCAAAGAGACAATCACACCCTGAATTGATAAACTGACTTGGTGGCGTTCAGCCACTGGGGCAAACATCATCTTTG
Organism: uncultured Bifidobacteriaceae bacterium; assembly: GCA_964364975.1. Lineage (GTDB taxonomy): Bacteria > Verrucomicrobiota > Verrucomicrobiia > Limisphaerales > JADLHS01 > JALOTT01. The sequence continues at coordinate 6,608 of CAYIOH010000192.1, read as the reverse complement.
ATGATCAGGCGAGGTGCGTAAAGCACCTCGCCTTTTTTTGAACTTGAATTCTGGCGTTAGCGCCGAATTCCCGTCAAACTCCCCATTATGCGACCGAAGTTTGTTGCGGCAGTGCTGGCGGCGGCCTTGGTGCTTCTTGGCCCGGTATATTTCTTCAGCCGGTCTTCCGGAACCAAGACCACCGAGTTGGTTCATGAACCGGAGAACCCACCGGTGGTCGAAGCGCCCGCCCCACCCAAATCGCCCGCCCCACCCGAAGTGCGGGTAGTCTCGGCGAATCCAGTGACGATGGTCCCTGCTGTCGCCACGAACACCACCAGCACCACCGAGCCGGCGATGACTCCCGAACGCGCCGCGTACCTCCGCGCACAAAGCGACTTGCTCTTCAAGTTGGGGATGCGGAGCGACTCCGAGTCTTACCAAACGATTGTTTCGGAACTTACCAATTCCGAGAAAATCATCCGGTCCGAAGCCTTGGACGCGGCCATCCAATTCGGCAACCGCGATGTCATCCCGTATTTGAAAGAACTCGCCGCCAGGACCGAGGACCCCTACGAGAAAGTCGCGCTTCTGGAAGCAGCCGAATACATCGCCCTGCCCAGCCTCACTGAAGTGCGACAGCAGAGAAAGTTGCAACAAGCCTCGCAGCCGGACCAGACACCCCATGAACCGCGCGCCCCCCGCACCAACCGTTTTCGTAACTTTCGGGGTGCATCCGTACCGCCCGCCCCACCACCCCAGCCGTAGCTGGAGCCATCCTGCAACCCATTGAGCAAGGACGACGGGAATTATTAGAAGCACCAACCCCCTCCCGGGAAAATCGGGAGGGGTTTTTGTTTTATGCCGAATGGAGTGAGGCCGCCAGCGGCAGAGGAAACTGGTTGGCGCGTTTTGACCACGCCGCGCAAGAATCGTCCCCGCCCTGATCGTGCTTCGGTGTTTAGACACCCGGAAACCCACGCATAACGGCCAGTTGCGCATTACCACGGCTGCGTGGCACGGTGATTGCGTTCGGCGGGTCGTGCTCGCCAGTCAAGGCCAACCCGGCGGACTGGTGGCGCAATAAACACGAAACGCAACCGAACAACCATCAACACATACAGAAGGGACAGATGAACACACGAATTCGCAAGCAATACGCGCTGGCAATCTGCCTGACGGCGGCAGCGATGATGACTGGCGCGGGCCTCGCCCGCGCGGAAGATGAACCGACCAAGGAGCAATTGCTCAACCGCATCACGGCGCTGGAAAAGCGGCGGGACGAAAAAGAAATGGCCGGCACAAACGCGCCACCGGGAACGAAAACGGGCCACCTTTTCGAGGCCGACGCCGATTCCTTCAAAGCCAAGATGGCGGAGTATTTCGGCAAGGTCCACTTCAGCGGATTCGCCTCGGCTTCCTATCTCTACAATTTTAACCGGCCCGGCAACTTGACGCCATCCGTCGGTGGCGTTGGCGGCGGCGGCGGTGGCGCTACGGACTACACGCGCGGCCGTTCTTTCGATGGCGCGCACAATGAGTTTGCGATCAACAAACTTAAACTCGTTCTGGAAAAGCCGGTGGACTACAGCGCCACCAACTGGGACGCCGGCTTCCGGGCTGACCTGATTTTTGGCCAGGACGCGGCGCTGATTCAATCCAGCGGCCTGGCACTTGGCTCGCATGGCGACCTGGAGCAGTTGTACGCGACAGTGAACGTGCCCGTGGGTCACGGGTTGCAAGTGTGTGTCGGAAAAATGGTCACGTTGATGGGTGTTGAAGTCATCGAGGAAACGGTTAATCCAAATTGGTCCGAGGGAAACCAGTTCCTCTTCGTCGAAAACTTCACGGGCACGGGTGTGCAACTGGCCTACAAGTGGACGGATAAAATTGACACTCAATTCCGTGTCTTGAACGGCTGGGACGTGGTCAAGGACAACAACGATGCCCTCTCGTATATGGGCCGCATCGGGTTTGCCCCGGATGACAAGACCAGCATCGGACTGGTCGGTTACGCCGGCCCGGAACAGACCGGCAACGAGAGCGCGTGGCGGAAAGGAATCAATCTCGTGGCCAGCCGGAAGCTCACACCCAAATTGACCGCGTGGGTGCAAGGTGATTACGGAGAAGAAGACGCCAGCGCTCAATTGGCGGCGGCCACTGGAAACGCAGCGCTCGCCACCAAGAGTGCTTCGTGGTGGGCTGGTGGACTATGGCTGACTTACGATTTCACCGAGAAAGTTGGCGTCGCGCTCCGGGGCGATTACCTGAAGGACAAGGACGGAGCACGCACCTCCGGCGCGCCCCTCACGGCACCGTTCCCGGCCAACAACGGCCAGGACTTGAGCAGCTTTACCGCGACCTTGAACCTCAAGCCTTACAAGAATCTTCAGGTGCGGCCTGAATTGCGCTGGGATCATTCCAGCGGCGGACTGTTCGGGAGTCATAACAATGACGTGGGCCGCAACAGTCAGGTCACCGCGAGCGTAGGCGTCGCCTATTTGTTCTGAAGCTCACTTACAAGTTTTGGTTGTATTGGTTCCCTCCAAACCCTCCCGAGTAATCAGGAGGGGCTTTTTATTTTTTTAACGCCCCTGCTGATTGCGAATTCAGCCATGTCAATCATCTCTTCCGCTCTGCGCTGAATTCTGGTCGCCCTTTTTGCTTCCCTTCCGCCGGGCTTGGTGCTATGAAAGCACCCTGTGAATGCTCAGGCGGACAGCGCGCGGTTCTTCATTTGGGGACTGGACGAATCCGCTTACGGCCCGGTCGAGCTGCCGACGCTCGTGAGTTGGATCAAGGACGACCGCGTCTTTGCCGACACTTGGATCTTCGTTGAACGCGAGGTGACTTGGCGCCGCGCGGCGGACATTCCCGAGTTGCAAATGTTCTTTCCCCGCAAAGCCGACTGCCCCGCCGTCAACGCGTCCGCAAGCATCAAGCCCGCTGCGCTTCGCCGCGTGAAAATCCTCGCCGGCTTCAGCGACGCGCAACTCCAGCACTTCGCGCAGTACACGGAATGGCAGCGCGTCCCGCAGTGGACGGTGGTCGTAAAACAAGGTGAGCAAGGCGACACCATGTATCTCATTCTCGAAGGCGAATTGCGCGTGCGCTTGGTGGTGGGCGGCAAGGAAACCATTCTCGCCACGCTCGGCCCCGGCGAGTTTTTCGGCGACATGGCGCTGTTTGATCGTGGGCCGCGTTCGGCGGACGTCGTCGCCAACGTGGACAGCACCATGCTTAAAATTTCCGCCTCTGATTTTGCCAAACTCACCGAGGAAGCGCCGGATCTCGCCGCGCCTTTTTTGCTGGCCGCTTCCAAAACGCTCGCCGCGCGGATTCGCGCTGACAACAAACGCCTGCGCGACTCCGTCAGCTTCTCCAACGCCGCCGGAACGTGAGCAGGGTGATTTTTTTTGATTACGATTGGCTATCGGCCACCCAGCCCGCCCAAGACTCGTAAATCGTACATTCCATGTCAGTCCCCCAACAATTTCTTGAGTTGGTCGCGCGCCTTCGCCTCGCGTCCCGCTTCCTCCTTCGGCGCCACGAATACCCGCCGCGCCATTTCGAAATACTCGCAGTAATTTGCCAGATGTTTTTCCTCCACCGGCTCGGCACGCCGGTCGCGACATTGGTAGGCCACCTTCGGATCGTAGCTCACGCAGTTCAGACAGACCTTCAGGTCCGAGCCGCACCGCTCGCACGTCTCCGAGCGACCGGGCGAACCGGCCAGTTTGTGTTCCGTGCCGCACTTCCAGCAATGTCGCGTCATGCGCGCAGCCTGCCGGATCATCGGCGCGTTGCCCACCGCAAAATGCCCGTGGCCGTTGCTTGCAACGCATCGCGCGCGGCGGCTAGACTGGCGTGGAACTTTTTGCTTCATGAACATCGTTGTCTTGGATGGATTCACGCTGAACCCCGGCGACCTGAGTTGGGACGCGCTCCGGGCGCTCGGTCATTGTGAAATTCACGAACGCACGCCGCCGGCGGAACTCCTGCGCCGCGCCGCCGATGCGGAAATCATCCTTACCAACAAAGCCGTTCTCATCCGCGCGGACTTCGAGCGTTTGCCAAAGCTGAAATACGTCGGCGTGCTGGCCACCGGCATAAACGTGGTGGATCTCGCCGCGGCGCGTGAACGCGGGATACCCGTCACGAACATTCCCACATACGGCACGAAATCCGTCGCACAGGCCGCGTTCGCGCTGCTGCTTGAACTCGCCCACCACGCCGGCCATCATGCGGAAACGGTGCGTGAAGGCCAATGGACCAACAACCTGGACTGGTGCTACTGGGATTTCCCGCTCGTCGAATTGGACGGGCTGACGATGGGCATTGTCGGTTTTGGGCGCATCGGTCGCGCCGTTGCAGAACTCGCGCGCGCGTTCGGCATGAACGTGCTCGCGCATGACGCCTTGGCCAAACCCGAAGCCACATTCGTGCGGTTTGTGGATATCGAAACACTGTTCCGGGAAAGCGACGTGGTGAGCCTGCATTGCCCGTTGACGCCGCAAACGAAGAATCTCGTCAATGCGCAACGTCTCGCCACGATGAAGCCCACGGCGTTTTTGTTGAACACCAGTCGCGGCCCGCTTGTGGACGAAGCCGCACTTGCGGAAGCGCTGAACGAAGGTGAGATCGCAGGTGCGGGTTTGGACGTTTTATCAGTGGAACCACCGCCCGCCGACCATCCGTTGCTGCGGGCGAAGAATTGCATCATCATACCGCACAACGCCTGGGCCACGCGCGCCGCCCGCACCCGGCTGATGCGCATCGCCGTTGAAAATGTACGCGCCTTCTTGGCTGGCCAGCCGCAAAACGTGGTGAATTGAGGATTGGGAGGACGGCGCAACGTCGAGGGCTGGTTCCGTCTCCGCCGCTCCGATCACTTCATGACTTGAAAATTGCGGACTCTACTTTTGCAGTCCGGCGCGGAGCACGTCCAGCGTGCCGCTTGAGGTGGCGGTGGACATCAGGTAGAGGCCCGCCCAACCCTCACGAACAAGCAAGCGAATTTGCTCGGCAGCGATCTCGCGACCGACGGCGGCCTGATCCGCAAGGCTATCCACGGTGGAAAACCGCTTCAAAATCGCGTCGGGAATGATGACTCCGGGGACGCGCGCCATTCGTTGGGCATGGTCAAAGCTGGTCAAAACCATCACTCCGACAAGGAAGGAAACATGGCCGCGAAACTTTTCCAACGCCGCCAGTGGTTCAGAGCGGAAGGCGGGTTGGGTCATGATGTAGTCAACGCCGTTATCAATCTTCTGTTGCAGCCGGGTGAGTTCACGTTTCATGTCCTGCGCTTCCGGTTCAACGCCGGCGCCGATGGTGAAATGCGTGCGCGGGTCGGGTTGCTTGCCCAACGCCACGCCGCCAAAATCCACACCGGCGTTCAGGCAGGAATGAGTCAGCCGGATCATCGCAACGGAATCCAGGTCAAACACCGCCGTCGAGCGCGGGTACGTGGGCGACATCTTGGGCGGATCGCCGGTGACGAAGAGCACGTTGTGGATGCGGTTCGCATGATAGCCGACCAGCCGGCTTTGCACGCCCATGACGTTCAGGTCGCGGCCCGTGAAGTGCGGAATGAGTTCCAGCGCGTCGCCCGTCGTGGCGTTCCAGTGGAGGCGTTCGCGGAGCAAATGAATGAAATCGCCCGGTGAAATCAGCGGGATGCCCCGCGAGCCGTCGGTGAAATCCACCGCATCCACCAGTCCAGAGGCCGCCAGCTTGGCGATGAACTCCACCTTGTTCTGGATGACTTTCTCGTCCGTGCCGCGGGGCGGCAGCGCCTCGATGCTGACGACGAACTGGCCGGCCTTGAGTTTGCGAGAGAAGCCGCCATTGAGCTTTTTCTCAGCGTCGCCAATGGGCGGCTGCGTCGTCATCACCGGCACGGAAACCGCCCGCCCGGCGACATTTCGGGACTGCAGGTAATTGTGCATCTCCTGGAGGTGCGGCGGATGCATTTCGCAGCAGCCGCCCAGCAACCGCACGCCGCGATCGGACAAACTGCGGGCCAGCTTGCCGGCAAACTCCGGGTTCACCGAGGTCATGAGCCGGTTGCCGATGCGCTGGAAGCCGCCGGCGTTCGGCATCACGACCAACTGCACGGCGCCGGAACGGACGGGCGCGGCATCCCTGACGGCGTCCACGAACGCGCTGGCATCCCACGGCGCGCAACAATTGACTCCGGCCACCGGCACTTTCAGCGCGGCCATCCGCGTGACGAATCGTTGCGGGTCGGTTTCAAACGTCAAGCCAGTGCTCGAAGAATGAATGGTCATCTCCGCAATGATTGGTGGTGCGCCCGGCACGGTGTTGATGAGCTGGATGAGCGCTTCGAGTTGTTCGAGCGAGTTGAACGTTTCCAGCACCAGCGCGTCCACGCCGCTGCTGACAAGCACTTCAATCTGCTCGCGATAACAAGTTTCCAGCGCCGCGCGATCGGTCAGCACCTGCTGCGTCGGACCAATCGAACCGAGCACAAAAAATGGTCCTTCCACCTTGCGCTGTTCCTTGAATTGCGAAATGGCTCGCCGCGCCACCTCGACCCCGCCGCGGTTCAACTCGGCGCCCCGTTGGCCGAGGCCGTATTCCTCCAGCTTGCCGCGGTTGGCGCC